>JAKPAN010000144.1 GCA_029779475.1 Pseudomonadota bacterium | reverse complement strand
CGTCATCGAAGAGGCCCGCACCATGCACCGCAAAGACGAACGCCCGCAGCGTGCGCCGCGACATCGATTCATCGCCCTCGTGTTGAGCCTGCTGATCAGCGTAATCGCAGCCGCGGGTTTCGGTTCGAGTTGGCTCTCGCGCGCCGCGCCCGCGCTCGAGGGGGCGGCCGATGCGTCGACACTGCCGGTGGAAGGCATCGCCCCCAAACTCGATGGCGCGACCGCCTGGCTCAATTCGCCGCCGCTCACGGGCGCAGCGTTGCGCGGCAAGGTCGTGCTCGTCGACTTCTGGACGTATTCCTGCGTCAACTGCCTGCGCGCGCTGCCGCACGTACGCGCGTGGGCCGACAAATATCGCGACCAGGGCTTCGTCGTCGTCGGCGTGCATGCGCCCGAGTTCGATTTCGAGAAAGACGTCGCCAACGTGCGCCGCGCGGTCGGCGAACTGGGCATCACGTATCCGGTCGCGGTAGACAGCGACATGCGCATCTGGCGCGCGTTCGACAACCAGTTCTGGCCGGCGCACTACTTCATCGACGCGCAAGGCCGCATCCGCTACCACCATTTCGGCGAAGGCCACTACGAAACCTCCGAGCGCGTCATCCGCGAGTTGCTCGCCGAAGCGGGACATTCGGCGACGGACGACGCATTCGCCGCGGCGACCGGCGCTGGCGTGCAGATGGCGCCGGACATGGCGCAGATCGGCTCGCCGGAAACCTACGTCGGCTACGCACGCGCGGAGCGTTTCGTTTCGCCCGGCGGGCAGGTGCGGGAACGCAGCCGCGACTACGCGCTGCCCGCGCAATGGTCGCTCAACCAATGGGCGCTCGGCGGACGCTGGACCGTGCACGGCGAAAAAGCCGTGCTCGGCGATGGCGGCGGCCGCATCCTCTACCGCTTCCACGCGCGCGACCTCAACCTCGTGCTTGGCCCTGGCCGCGACGGCAAGCCGATCCGTTTCCGCGTGCGCGTGGACGGCCAGGCGCCGGGGGTGAACCACGGCAGCGACGTCGATGCCGACGGCAACGGCCAAGTGACGGCGCAGCGCCTGTATCAGCTCGTGCGCAGCAGCGACGGCGTGCGCGATCGTTCGTTCGAGATCGAATTCCTCGATCCCGGCGTCGAGGCATTCGCGTTCACGTTCGGATGATGCCGCAGCACCCTGCGTGCGCGACGCGGTCGGTCAGAACCCGCGATGGATGAGCAGGTACAAGCCGGCGGCGATCACCGCCGCGACGCCGATCAGCCACCAGACGCCGCTGCCCGAGTCGCTGTTCGCCGCTTCCGCCGATGCGGATGCGACGTCGGCCTCGCCGGCCGCCGGATCGGGTTCGATGCGATGCCCGAATCCCGGTGCTTCGACAATGAAATGGTGGCGCGCAAACGCGACTTGGTCGCCGGGAAACAGCCGCGCGTCGCGCGTCTCGATGCCGTTGACGTGGCTGCGCGATGTTTCACCGGCGCCACGCAACCAGATGCCCTCGCCGATGATTTCGACGTCCGCGTGATGCGACGCGAGGCGCGCATCGTCGACGACGATGTCGGCCCCGCGGTCGCTGCCGATCACGGCGCGTGCGCCGACCGAAATCGCCCTGCCCGCGTTCGCGCCCGACAGTCCGCGCAATACGACGCGCGCCCCGTTCGAGGAATCGCGGGAGACGGACGCGGGCAACGTGGTCTGGAGAACGTCGTCGTCGGCCTTGATGGCGACCGAAGTGTGGCCCAGATGCAGCACGTCGCCGCGGCGCAGGAGGGCTTTCTCGCGCACGGGCCGCGCGTTGACGTGCGTTTGCGCGGCCGGGTCGAGCACCTGCAGCACGATCCCGCGTGCGTCGACGACGATGCGCGCATGCCAAGGCGATACATCCTTGCCGTCGAGCACCACGTCGTTGCCGTCGGCGCTGCCGAGGTTGACGCCACCCGACGTCACGACGAGGTCGCTGTGTCCTCCATTGACGAAACTGAGCCGCATCGCTTCCTGTCGCGAGGAAATGGGGTAATCCAAGCACTCTAGCACAGCGTTCCGCGACGACCGGCTGCGCGCAGCGCGGCGCTGAGGCATCATCGACGCCCCGTTCCACGACGAAACGAACATGGCTGTCATCGACATCAAGCGCGCCCACGGCGGCACGATCAAATCCACCAAGACCGCGGTCAACCGCGTCGCCAAGTCGCTCGGCAAGGAATACGGCGTCGACCACGGCTGGGAAGGCGACACCCTGCATTTCGAGCGCAGCGGCATCAAGGGTCACATCGCGGTGTCGAAGGAAAACCTGCACGTGCGCGCCGAACTGGGCTTCCTCATGGGCGCGATGAAACCGCTCATCGAGCGCGAGATCGAACGCCTGCTCGACGAAAACCTCGCCTGACAAGACGCGGCTAGTGTGACTGCTCTAGCCGCGTCGGCAAGCATCGCGGCAAGCGGCATGCGCCGCCACAACCGGAGACGCGACAATGGCAAAACCCAAGCTCAAGAGCGCCGCAAAGAAGGCCGCCGCCGTCGGTGGCGACGACGCGCGCCGCATCGGCAAGACCGTGATCGACTCGGCCCAGCAAATCTGGCTCGCCGGCCTCGGCGCGTTCGCCAAGGCACAGGCCGAAGGCAGCAAGCTGTTCGACTCGCTGGTCAAGGAAGGCACCTCGCTCGACGCGAAGACGCGCAAGTTCACGCAGGCCAAGGTCGACGAAGCGCGCGGCAACGTCGAAAGCACGCTCGGCCAGGTGCGCGAGCGCAGCCAGGAAACCTGGGACAAGCTCGAGAAGGTGTTCGAGGATCGCGTTTCGCGGTCGCTCAAGCGTCTGGGCATCCCGACCCATGCCGACCTCAAGCGCGTCGAAGCGCGCATCGACGCGCTCTCGCGCGGCAGCAAGGCCGCGCCGGCCAAGCGCCCGGCGGCGAAGCGCGCCGCGAAGTAATTTTCGCCGCGATATCCGTGACGAATGAAAGAGCGGGCTTCGGCCCGCTCTTTTCGTTTGCGGGCCTCGCTGATGCGATTCGAGCATCCGAGCTGATGGTTTCCGGTCCGATTCTGCGTATGCATGGACGACCCGGCGCGTTCCGCGCCATTCGGAGCCTTCGCATGAAAGCCTTCCTCCCGCGCAGCGTCCTCGCCGCCACGCTGTGCTGCGTCACCATCGGCGCGGCTGCGGCCCCCGACAGCGGTGACCGCTACCGTGTCACTACGAAGATGCAGATGGCCGGCATGTCGATGCCTGGCAAGCCCGTCGAGGTCTGTACCGCCCGCGCCAAACCCGTCAGCGAGCAATCCATTCCGAAGGACAAGGATTGCGACGTGCAGAACTTCCGCATCGACGGCAGCAAGGCTTCCTACCACATCGTCTGCACCGGCAAGAACGCGATGACGGGCGACGGCGAGATGGAGACGCTGCCCGACGGCTACCGCGGCAGCATGAAGGCGCAGGTGCAAGGCCAGCAGATCACGATGAGCTACGAAGGCAAGCGCATCGGCGGCTGCGATTACGCGAGCGAATCGCCGGAAGCCATGGGCAAGGCGATGACGGCGCAAGCCTGCGAAGCGCAGCTCACGTCGATCGTGTCGCACTCGATGTACGTCGGCCCGAAGGCGGCCTGCCCGACCTACAAGGAAAAATTCTGCGCGAACGTGAACCGCAGCTTCGCGCAGGCCACCGACCCCGCCCACTTCGCGGAATCCGATCGCACGTTCGGCGGCGAGGCATGGAAAGCCGTCGAAGCTTGCGGCGGTTCGCGCACGGCGATCCTCGCCAAGGCGTGCAACAGTGCGGAATCGAGCGGCAATTTCGATTTCATCGGCGACTACTGCCCCGATCTCACGCCCAAGCATTGCGCCGATGCCGATCCGAATCGGAACGGCCGCTTCCTCGTGCAGCATTGCGCGGATCGTGCGCGTACGCTCGCCGCGCAGCAGTGCGAAGGCCGCGGCTATACCGCGATGCAATCCTCGCCATATCGCGCGTTCTGCGGCAGCTACGCGACCGAACGCTTGCGCGCGCGCAACGCGCAGGCCGGCGGCGGTGCGCCTGCATCGCACGATGCGGCCGCAGCACCTGCAGAAGCGCCGAAGAAACCGTCGCTCGGCGATCGCATGAAGTCGCTCAAGGAGCGTCTAGGCGGCGGCGGGCAATGAAGCCGTGGCGCGCGCTCGCGCTTGCGCTTGCGTGCACTTTGGCGCACGCAGCATCACCGTCGAGCGTCACGCCAGTCGACGCCTATCCCGATGTCGCAGCGGCGTACTGGGTCGAAGTCGACGGCCGGCCACTCTGGGCCGGCCATGCCGACGAGCGCCTGCCCATGGCGAGCCTCGCCAAGTTGATGACAGCACTGGTCGCCGTCGAGGCCGGTGAACTCGACGCCTGGGTCGACGTATCCACCGGCGCCGCAGCGGAAACCGGCACGCGCGTCGGCCTGCGGCGCGGCGAGCGTGTGAGGCGCAGCGATTTGCTGGCTGCGACGCTCGTGC
>JAKPAN010000259.1 GCA_029779475.1 Pseudomonadota bacterium | reverse complement strand
CAGCGACGCGTTGCCCGCGAACGCGGGACGACTGACCTGCGCCTTCGGCCGTACCTCGTGCAGCAGTTCGGCGGGAATTTCCGCAAGGAAACGCGATGGCCGCGCATACGACTCCACGCCGTGCAGGCGTCGCGACTCGGCGTAGGTGATGACAAGCTGCTCGCGCGCGCGCGTGATGCCGACGTAGGCGAGGCGACGCTCTTCTTCGAGGCGACCCGGTTCCTCGGTCGATTTCTGGCTCGGAAACAGACCATCTTCGAGGCCGACGAGAAACACGTTCGGAAATTCCAAGCCCTTCGCCGAATGCAGCGTCATCAGCTGCACGCAATCCTGCCACGCCTCGCCCTGCCCCTCGCCGGCTTCGAGCGCGGCGTGCGCGAGGAACGCGGAAAGCTCAGACAGGCCCGCTTCGAGATCGTCGGGCGTGCGCTTGAAACGCGCAGCGACGTTCGACAGTTCATCGAGGTTTTCCACGCGAGATTCGGCGCTGCCGCGGCTGTCCTTTTCGTAGTACTCGCGCAAACCGGAGCGCGCGATCGCGTGTTCGATCTGCATCGACAACGCGAGCGATTCGTCGTCACCTTCCGATGATTCGTTGGCGTGGGGCGAATCAAGGCGCGAAGCGTCGAATCCGTCTTCGGTTTGATCCAACCCGCGGCCTTCGCTTGCGTCACGCGCACGCGCTGGCGCGAGGCAATCGTGCGCGAGCCGTTCGATGAGTTCGAGGAAACCGCGCAACGCATTCTTCGCGCGCGCGGCGAGATCGCCGTGCGACAACTCGCCTAATGCAGCTTCCCACATCGACGCGTTCTCGCCGCGCGCGCGCTGGCGCAGCGTGTCGAGCGTGCGTTCGCCGATGCCGCGCGGCGGCGTATTGACCGCGCGCTCGAACGCCGCGTCGTCGTGGCGGTTGGCGACGAGTCGCAGGTACGCGAGCGCATCCTTCACTTCCGCGCGATCGAAATAGCGCAAGCCGCCGTAGACGCGGAACGGCACGTCGTGCTGCGACAGCTGTTCCTCGAAGTTGCGCGACTGCGCGTTCGAGCGATACAGGATCGCATGGTCGCTCGGGCGCGCGCCTTCGCGCAGGTTCTCGCGGATGCGTTCGATGACGTAACGCGCTTCGTCCTGCTCGTTGTACGCGGCGTAGAGTTCGATCGGATCACCGCTGTCGCCAGCCGTCCACAACTGCTTGCCCATGCGCGCGGGGTTGTGCGCGATGACGGCGTTCGCGGCGGCGAGGATCGTGCCCGTCGAGCGATAGTTCTGTTCGAGGCGGATCGTTTTCGCGCTCGGGAAATCACGCAGGAAATGCTGCACGTTCTCGACGCGCGCGCCGCGCCAGCCGTAGATCGCCTGATCGTCGTCGCCGACGACGAAGGCGCGGCCCGTCGTGCCGGCGAGCACGCGCAGCCACGCGTACTGCAACGTATTGGTGTCCTGGAATTCGTCGACGAGCAGGTGCCGCCAGCGCTCGCGGTAATGTGCGAGCAGCGATTCGTCGCGCAGCCACAGCTCGTGAGCGCGCAACAGCAATTCGGCGAAATCGACAAGCCCGCCGCGCCGGCACGCTTCCTCGTAGGCCCGATAGATGTCGATGAGAACGCGATGGTTCTGGTTGTAGCCGGCATCGAGCGCGTCGGGACGCTTGCCCTCATCCTTCGCGCTGTTGATGAACCACGTCGCCTGACGCGGCGGGAAATGCGCTTCGTCCAGACCCAAATCGCGGATCACGCGCTTGACGAGGCGCTGCTGGTCGTCGGCATCGAGGATCTGGAACGTCTCCGGCAATTGCGCTTCGCGCCAATGCCGGCGCAGCAGGCGATGTGCGATGCCATGGAACGTACCGATGGTGAGGCCGCGCGCGTTGCCGTCGACAAGGCTCTCGGTGCGCCCGCGCATCTCGCCCGCGGCCTTGTTCGTGAAGGTGACGGCAAGCACCGACCACGGCGAAACGCGCTCGACCTGTACGAGCCAGCCGATGCGATGCGTGAGCACGCGCGTCTTGCCGGAGCCTGCCCCGGCGAGCACGAGGTAGTCGCCGGGCGGCGCGGTGACCGCGCTGCGCTGCGCGTCGTTGAGTCCATCGAGGAGATGCGAAACGTCCATCGCGACATTTTAGCGGCGCGCGGCGCGCAGCATGCGACTTGCGTTCGAGTCCAAGCCGCGCTCACGCCATCGGCGCGAACAGCTCGTCCACGTCGCCTTCGTCGAATCGCAGCGCCTGCGTGCTGCCGCCTTCGAGCACGGCGCGTGCGAGTTCGGCCTTGCGCTGTTGCAAGGCCTGGATTTTTTCCTCGACCGTGCCGGCGCAGATGAGCTTGTAGACGAACACGGGCTTGTCCTGGCCGATGCGGTGCGCGCGGTCGGTCGCCTGCGCCTCGACTGCGGGATTCCACCATGGGTCGTAGTGGATCACGGTGTCGGCGGCGGTGAGGTTGAGGCCGACGCCACCGGCTTTCAGGCTGATCAGGAACAGAGGCACGTCGCCATTCTGGAATCGCTCGACGAGTTCGGCGCGCTGCGTGCCAGGCGTGTCGCCGGTGAGGGTCTGATAGGCAAGCTTGCGCGCATCGAGCGCATCTTCGATGAGCGCGAGCATCTGCGCGAACTGGCTGAACACGAGCACGCGACGGCCCTCGGCGACGAGGTTCGCGAGCAGGTCGATGAGGTAGTCGAGCTTGGCGCTTTCGCTGACGCGGCGCGCACCTTCAAGCTTGACCAGACGCGGATCGCAGCAGGCCTGGCGCAATTTCAGCAGCGCATCGAGCACGATGATGCCGCTCTGCGCGAGGCCGCGCTTGCGCATCTCGTCGAGCACGCGTTCGTGCTGGGCGAGGCGCAGTGTTTCGTAGAGTTCACGCTGGCGGCCTTCGAGTTCGATGCGGCGCACGATCTCGGTTTTCGGCGGCAATTCCGACAGCACGTCTTCCTTGCGCCGGCGCAGCATGAGCGGCGCGATGCGACGATTGAGGCGTTCCTGCCGTTCGACGTCACCGTGTTTTTCGATCGGCGTGCGGAAGAAACGCGTGAAATGCTTTTCGTCGCCGAGCAAGCCGGGTTCGACCGCGTCGAACAACGCCCACAGCTCGCCGAGATGGTTTTCCAGCGGCGTGCCGGTCATCGCGATGCGCTGGCGCGCGTCGAGTTCGCGCACGAGTTTCGCGGCGCGGCTCTTCGCGTTCTTGATCGCCTGCGCCTCGTCGAGCACGAGCACGGAAAATTCCTGCGCGACGAGATGCGCGTGATCGCGCAGCAGCAACGGGTACGTCGTGATGACGAGATCGTGCCGCGCCATCGCTTCGTGCAAGCCATGTCGCTGCGGGCCATGCACGACGAGCACGCGCAGGTCGGGCGCGAAGCGCGCGGCTTCGTCGCGCCAGTTGCCGACGAGGCTGGTTGGAGCGAGCACGAGCGCGGGTTGGTCGAGGCGGCCGAGCTGCTTTTCCGCGAGCAGATGCGCAAGCACCTGCGCGGTTTTGCCGAGGCCCATGTCGTCGGCGAGGATGCCGCCGAGTTGCGCGTCGGCGAGAAAGCCGAGCCAGGCCAGACCGTCGCGCTGGTAAGCGCGCAACGTCGCACGGAAACCCGCCGGCTCCTGCTGCGGTTCGCGCGCGGCGCTGCGGCGTTCGAGTTCCGCGCGCAGGCGTTCGCCGCCGCTCCAGGGCCGCGCCATCGCGGGCGTGAGCGCTTCGACGACATCGGCCTGCGCGCGACGCAGGCGCAGCGCGCCATCTTCCTCGTGCAGCGGGCCTTGCAGCCATTCGAGCAGGGGCCCGATCAACGCGCGCAATTGCGCGAGCGGCAGCGACATGCGGCGGCGCTCGTCGATCGGCACGAGCCAGACGGCGTCGTCGGCCTCGCCCTTGCGCGGCGCGAGCGGGAAGAACGGATCGGCGAGCAGCCGATGCAGGATCGGCAACAGGTCGATGCGCTCGCCGTCGATGTCGATGCCGAGGCGCAGGTCGAACCAGGGATTGCCCGCATCCTCGTCGACGTCGAAACGCCAATCGAACGCGGCGTCGAGCAATTCGAACGGAAAGCCGTCGCCCGATTCGACGCGGAAACCGAGATCACGCAAGCGCGGCGCGAGTGCGAACAACTGGTCGGCGCCGGCGACCTGCGTGCGGCCGTGCGCGAGCACGAAATCGCTGTCGTCGATCGCCTGCGCGGGAAAACCGCGCAGCGACGCGAGGGTTTCCGCGGGGACGAGGCCGAGTTCTTCGAGCTGCTCGATCGCCGCGCCTTCGCGCGCGCGGTCGCGCGCGATCTCGACGATATGATCGCCGCGACGGCGTCGCTCGCGCGCGGGCGCGGGGAACAGCGGCAAGCGCACGCCGACGTAGTCGAACGAGAGCCGCGCGACGCCGGCCTGATACGGCCGCCCGGGCGCAGCGAACGCCGCGACCGCACGCAACGACAGCACGGGCAGCGGCGTGGCGCGGATTTTTTCCACGATGGGCACGTCGGGCCGCGGCAACGCAGCGAGCAGCGGCGTGTCGCGCCAGCGCTCCATGAGCAGCGGCACCTGTTCGGGCAACAGCGACGGCGCACGCAATACGGCTTCGGCCAGACGCGTGTCGCCATCGACGCGGCCGAGTTCGCGCGTGTCTGCGTCGAAATACCACAGGCCGCCGATCTTCAGCAGGCGTGCCTGCGGGGCGCCATCGACACTGAGCGCGAGTTTCTGAGTGCCATCGTCGCGCGCCTCCCACCCGATGCGCAGCGCGCGCAGCGGGCCGTGCACGAGACGGCCCGCCGAAACTTTCTCGAAGAAGCACGGCAACGACGCGAGCAAGGTTTCGACGAGCGGCTCGTCGGCCGCACTGGCGAGACGAAACCAGCCGCCGCTGCCGCCGAATGCCGGCGCACGCATGCGCAAGCCGGCGACGAGCTGGAACGTGTTTTCGTCGAGCCCGCGCCACGGCGCAGGATCGGCCCACGACGGCTGCAGGGGTTGCGGCGTCGCATAGCCGCCGCGCCTGCCCGGTTTGACGCGCACGACCTGCGCCTGCAACGCGGGCAGCGGATGCGTCGTGTCGGCGCGCAGCAGGATCGCGCAGAGCGATTCCTCCTCTTGCACGGCAGCAACGGGGGCGGCGTCGACGCCGGTTGCGCGCAGGCCTTCCAGCCAATTCTTCCACGCACCGAGTTGCGGTTGCATCGAGGCCGATTCGATGCGCGCGTTGCCGTCCGGCGCGCCGCGCAGTTCCTGCAGGATCGTCGCGGCGACGTGCTTGCAGCGGCGTTCGAGCGGGCAGGTGCAATAGCTGTCGAGGCGTGCACGCACACCGTCCCATTCCAGACGCACGCCCGCCGCGTACGGATCGGGCGCCGCGCCTTGCACCATGCCGAGCAGCACGCCTTCGCCGTCGCCGTCCTGGTATTCCAGGCCGAGCACGAGCCCGCGCCGCTGGTAGTCGGCGCCGCGTTCGAGCGTGCGCGCGTCGAACAGGCCCGTCCAATGGCGGGCGAGCAGGTCGCGGAAGGTCGTCTCGTCCATGCGTGCGGGCGCAAAGGAGTGCAACCTTGCATGGTGCCCGTTTGCAGGCGGCGGCGTCCACTTTTCCGCGCGGACGGAATTCCGCTTAGGCGGCGACAGCGAACTCCGCCGCGGCGCCAGCCTCGAGCGCGTCGAAATATTCGCGCGTCAGCCGTTGCTGTTCGGCGGCGCTTTCGGCGCGGTTGGCGACGGCGCGGAACGCGGCGTTCTCGGGGCGATCCTTGGCGTACCAGCCGAGGTGCTTGCGCGCGATGCGCACGCCTTGCGGCTCGCCGTAGAACGCGTAGAGGTCGTCGAGATGGCCGAGCAGGATGTCGCGGACTTCGCGCGGCGACGGCGATGCAAGCGCTTCGCCGGTGGCGAGAAAGTGCGCGATCTCGCGGAAGATCCAGGGACGTCCCTGCGCGGCGCGGCCGATCATCACGGCATCGGCGTTGGTCGCGTCGAGTACGGCGCGCGCCTTGCGCGGCGAGTCGATGTCGCCGTTGGCGAAGACGGGTATCGCAATGGCCGATTTGATCGCGGCGATCGTTTCGTATTCGGCCTCGCCTTCGTAGAGGTCGGCGCGCGTGCGGCCGTGCACGGCGAGCGCGGCGATGCCGGCGTCCTGCGCGATCTTCGCGATGGTCACGCCGTTCTTGTTGTCGCGGTTCCAGCCGGTGCGGATCTTGAGCGTGACGGGCACCTCGACCGCGCGCACGACGGCGTCGAGGATGCGCGCGACGAGCGCTTCGTCCTGCAGCAGCGCGCTGCCCGACCAGACATTGCAGACCTTCTTCGCCGGGCAGCCCATGTTGATGTCGACGATCTGCGCGCCGTGCTCGACGTTGTAGCGCGCGGCCTGCGCGAGCATGGCGGGATCGTAGCCGGCGATCTGCACGCTGATCGGGTCGGGTTCGCCGACGTGATCCATGCGCTGCATCGACTTGCGCGTCGTCCACAGGCGCGGATCGGCGGTCGTCATCTCGGACACGGCCAAGCCCGCGCCGAGCCGCTTGCACAGCTGGCGGAACGGTTTGTCGGTGACGCCGGCCATCGGCGCGAGGACGACGGCGGGCCGGATCGAATGCGGGCCGATCTGCATGCGCGCATTGTAGCGGCGTGGATGCGCAGGACCGCCGCTTTCGCAAAATGAGCGGCCACGAACGGCCACTCCGGATTCTCAAGCAGAAACGAAAAACCCATTCCGCCGCGATCTTGTCGAGCGCGGCGGAATGGGACGTTCCACAAAATGACCGCTATTTGGAAATGTCGACGTCCTTGGTTTCCGGCAGGAACAGCAGGCCGATGACGACCGTCATCAGCGCGACGATGATCGTGTACCAGAGGCCATAGTAGATGTCGCCCTTGAACGCGACGAGCGCGAACGAGATCGACGGCAGGAATCCGCCGAACCAGCCGTTGCCGATGTGGTACGGCAGGCTCATCGAGGTGTAGCGGATGCGCGTCGGGAACAATTCGACGAGCCACGCCGCGATCGGGCCGTAGACCATCGTCACGTAGATGACGAGGATCGTGAGCAGGAGCAGCAGCATCGGCCAGTTCACCTGCGCGGGATCGGCCTTGGCCGGATAGCCCGCGTTCTTGAGCGCGTCGCCGAGGCTCTTGCCGAACGCGGCCGACTGCGCCTTGAACGCGTCCGCGTCGAGCGGGCCGCCTTCGAACGATGCGATCGCCGTGCCACCGACCTTCACCGACGCGACGGTGCCGGCGGGCGCGGCTTCGTTCGTGTACGGCACGCCGGCCTTGGTGAGTGCGCTCTTGACGATGTCGCAGGAGTTCTTGAACACCTTGCCGCCGACCGGATCGAACTGGAAGCTGCACGTGGCCGGATCGGCGGTGACGACGACCGGATTGCTCGTGCTCGCCGCCTCGATCGCCGGATTGCCGTAATGCGTGAGGCCCTTGAAGATCGGGAAATACGTGAGCGCGGCGATCAGGCAGCCGGCGAGCACGATCGGCTTGCGCCCGATCCTGTCGGACAGCGCGCCGAACAAGACGAAGAACGGTGTGCCGATGATCAAGGCACCGGCGATGAGGTAGTTCGTCGTCACCGGATCGATCTTCAGCGTCTGGCCGAGGAAGAACAGTGAGTAGAACTGGCCGCCATACCAGACCACCGCTTCGCCCGCGGTCGCGCCGAGCAGGGCGAGGATGACGATCTTGAGGTTCTTCGACTCCAGGAACGATTCCTTGAGCGGCGATTTGGACTGCTTGCCTTCCGCCTTCATCTGCTGGAACAGCGGCGACTCGTTGAGCTGCATGCGGATGTAGACCGAGATCAGCAGCAGGAAGAACGAGACGAGGAACGGCACGCGCCAGCCCCAGGCGTCGAAATCCGCGCCGAAGGCCTTGCGGCAGGCGAGGATCACGAGCAGCGACAGGAACAAGCCGAACGTCGCGGTGATCTGGATGAAGCTCGTGTAGAGGCCGCGCTTGCCGGGCGGTGCATGCTCGGCGACGTAGGTCGCGGCGCCGCCGTATTCGCCGCCGAGCGCGAGGCCCTGCAAGCAGCGCAGCGCGATGAGGATGATTGGCGCGGCGACGCCGATCGTCGCGTAGCCCGGTATCAGGCCGACGAGGAACGTCGACGTGCCCATGATGATGATCGTGATGAGGAACGTGTACTTGCGGCCGACGAGATCGCCGAGCCGTCCGAACACGAGCGCACCGAACGGCCGCACGAAGAAGCCGGCGGCGAAGGCAAGCAGCGCCATGATCATGCGGCTCGCCGGATTGAGCGCGGAGAAGAAGTTCGCGCCGATGTTCGCCGCGAGCGAACCGTAGAGATAGAAGTCGTACCACTCGAACATCGTGCCGACGCTCGATGCGATGATGACGCGCTTGTGGTTGGTATCGAGCGCGCTGGACGGGCTGCTGGCCATCATGTTCTCCCCATTCGGCGGCGCGTGCCGCCGTGGAATTTGTGCTGCCCCGGCCGTCGCAGGGCGACGGCGGGACAGATCTCAGTGGTGGCGCCGGACGAATCCGGCGGATGCGAAAGTCAGAACGTGTACTGCGCGCTTACGCTGACCTGGTTGCCGCTCGTCTTCTTCGTCGCGTTCGAGGCCAGCGTGTCGAGTTGGTCGTGCATCCACTCCACGCCGAGCTGGTACGGGCCGCTCGCGTAGAGCAGGCTGAGCGCGGCCTGGCGGTTCTTGAGCTTGCCGCTGGTCGGTGCCCACAACGCGACGTCGGCGCGATCGGATTTGGCGACCGAGTAGAACGCGTTGACGCTCCAGTTCTTCGTGAAGTTGTAGCCGGCCTGCACGTAACCACCGGTCTCGCCGATGTCACCGAACTGCGAAAGGTTGCCAAAGATTTCGCCGAGGCCGCTGCCGGTGTAGACGAGACCCTTGAACGTCCACGCGCCCGGCTTCCACTGGCCGCCGACTTCGAAGCCGGTGCTGTCGAGTTCGGACTTGATCGGCGTCGCCGCCGCGCCGTCGACGCCACGCAGGTCGATCTTGCTGTAGTGGCCGGCCGCATACGCGAGCCAGTTGCCGCCGGCGACGCGCAGGCGTGCTTCGAGCTGCGGCTGGAAGTCGACGTTGCCCGCGGTGAGCGAG
>JAKPAN010000066.1 GCA_029779475.1 Pseudomonadota bacterium | reverse complement strand
ATCGCATCGGCCTCGAGCCGCCGATACAGCGCGACAGCTTTTGCGGCCCACGCGGCCGGCGTGAGACCATGCGCGGAGGCATCCTCCAGCACATAAATCTCGTCCTCGCATATGCCGGCCGCGACGATGCCGCAGGCATCCGCGCCCTTGCGCGACGAACCCGGCGGATCGATCGCCACGACAACGCGCGATAGCGCAGGCGCGCGCGGCACACGACTTTGCTCAAGGCTCGCGCGCGACCACAACGCGTCGCTACGCTCCTCGATTAACTCGCCGTCGAGTTCCTGCCGGCCGAGCCGCGTGCCGCCATAGCGCGCCGTCACCGCGTCGATAAACGCGGGCGAGAGAAACGCGGCATTGGCCTGCGTCGGCGCATGCGTCACCAGCGTCGTCTCCTCTTTCATCAGCCGCTTGATGAGCGCCATCGGCCGCGGCGTCGTTGTTATCAGTTGGCGCGGCCGCTTGCCGAGGCGCAGCGCGAACTGCAGCATGTCGAAGGTCGCGTCGGGATAGCGCCACTTCGCCAGTTCATCGCACCACGCGGCATCGAATTGCGGTCCGCGCAAACTCTCCGGGTCCTCTGCCGAGAACACCTGCCCGATCGCGCCGTTGCGCCATTCAAGCCGCCGCCGCGACGCGATCCATTCTGGCCGCTCACCACGCGGCGAAATCGCAAGCAAACCCGACTCGCCCGCGACCATCACTTCGCGCCCGTCATGTTCGGTCTGCGCGATCAGCGCGATGCGCCCGCACGGCGAAGCGCCATAAGGCGCAATGCCCAGCGCCTGCGCCCGCACCCACTCCGCGCCAAGTCGCGTTTTGCCTGCGCCGCGCCCGCCGAGCATCAGCCACATCGACCACGGCGCGCCGTTGTTACCAAAGGCGCGCGGGCGCTGATGCGGATGAGCGAACAGTGCGAAGTCATGATGCAGCTGCGTCAGCGCTGCCGCATCGAGACTGCGCAGGAACGGCAGCGTCGCCTTCGCCTGCGACAAGCGCATCAATGCGCTGCGCAAGCGCGTCGCGGAATTCGTCGATGTCGGGGATGTCGTTGTCATGATTGTCCGGCGGCGCAGTGTCCTGCGCGCGCAGTTGCTTCACCTTGAACAGAGTTTCGGTCAGCGAGGCCAGCGTGCGCACGACGCGCGCGTCGTCGGTGGCGCGGCTGCGCTTGGCTGTCGTTGTCGTATCGCTTTCATGCGCGCT
>JAKPAN010000045.1 GCA_029779475.1 Pseudomonadota bacterium | reverse complement strand
GAGAGAACCTCGCAACTCTGCGGGCAGCACATCGAAGCAGCCCGCGAAAGGATCGTGCAATGACGCTTCTCGACGACGCTTTCTCAGAGTCCGCTGCCCAGGCCGACGCGATTCGCACGCAGGCGGCATCTTCCCTTTCGGGAGCGGGCGAGCTCGAACGCGACCCGGGAATGCCTTCGAGCACGTGGCGGTTGCGCAGCGACGCGTGGGAGTACCTGCGTTTCGGCGTGAAGCGAATCGCGCTGGGCAGCGACGATGAGAGCGCGCTCACTCGAGACGGCGAAATCGCTCGCAACCTGCGCGCGCTCGAAACCATCGAGATGTATTGGGCGGGGTTCGGGCAGCGGTACGTGCGGGGCATCGCAGAGCTGCTGCGGGCGGGCGATTACCAGGCCGCACTCGACCGTATCGGCCGCGTCGTGCAGCGACTGCGCGGTTCGACCGTGCCAGATGATCCGCGCGACGACACGCTCGATGAGGCCGAACGTATCGAGCAGCACGACGACAGCGACCCGAGGCCCCGCTTCGAGGTGCTCGTCATCGACGAGACGACAGCGGGCGATCGCGATTCGATGCGCGCCGAGAACCTGCGGCTGCGCGCTCCCGCAGACCAGTTCATCTACGATTTCGTCGTCGTGCCCTCTGCCGACGACGCGATCGCGGCGCTGCTGACGAACCCCAACATTCTCGCCTGCATCATTCGCCCCGGATTCAGCGGCCGAAGCACCCAGGCGCTGAGCCGCGACCTGCGCGACACGATCGCGCTCGTCTGGGAGTCGGCCGATGTGCCCACCGCGCCGGCATCGAGCGCGCTCTCTTCAGTGCAGCGCGTGGTTCGCCTCGCAGACGTGCTGCACAGCATTCGCCCCGAGATCGACCTCTACCTGATGGCCGGTGCGAACATCGAAGACCTCGCGGGCGCCCTCTCGCGCCGGTTTCGTCGTGTTTTCAGGCGCGAGGATCAGCTCGAACTGCACCTCTCGCTGCTGCGGCGCGTATCGCACCTGTATGACACGCCATTCTTCGCGGCGATCCAAGATCACGCACGGCGCCCCGTTGGGGTGTTTCAC
>JAKPAN010000023.1 GCA_029779475.1 Pseudomonadota bacterium | reverse complement strand
CGTCGACAGGTCGATGTCGTGACGCGTCGTGCGCCAACGCTTGGGTGATGTGCGCGGCATCTTCGGGCTCCTCGTCGCGAGGCAGGCGGCGCATTGCGTGCCGCGTCAACGCAAAGACGGGGCCGTGGCCCCGTCTTGTCTGCAATCTCAGCGACGCGCCGCGCGGCGGCTCGTCGCAATGATCGCGCTGGTCGCGATCGTCATCAGTGGCGCGCGATCACGCCGTCGCCGGCGCGCTGTCGGGCTTGACCGGCGGGCTGCCGCCGTCGCCGCTGCGCGTCGTGCTCGGCGTCCAGTCCTTCGGCGGCCGCGGCGGCTTGCCACCCATGATGTCGTCGATCTGCTCGGCGTCGATGGTCTCCCATTCGAGCAGCGCCTTCGCCATCGCGTGCATCTTGTCCTGGTTGTCCTCGATCAGCTTGCGGGCGATCGCGTACTGTTCGTCGATGATGCGGCGGATCTGCTGGTCGACCTTCTGCATCGTCTCTTCCGAGACGTTGACCTGCTTGGTCACCGAGCGGCCAAGGAACACCTCGCCCTCGGTCTCGGCATAGACCATCGGGCCCAGCTCGTCGGTCATGCCGTAGCGCGTCACCATGTCGCGAGCGATCTGCGTCGCGCGCTCGAAGTCGTTCGAGGCGCCGGTGGTCATCTGGTGCATGAACACCTCTTCGGCGATGCGGCCGCCGAACAGCACGCTGATGGTCGACAGCATGCGCTCCTTGTCCATGCTGTAGCGGTCGGTTTCGGGCAACTGCATCGTCACGCCGAGCGCACGGCCGCGCGGGATCACGGTGACCTTGTGCACCGGGTCGGTCTTCGGCATCAGCCGCGCGACCAGCGCATGGCCGGCTTCGTGGTAGGCGGTGTTGCGGCGCTCCTCCTCGGGCATGACCATCGACTTGCGCTCGGGGCCCATCATGATCTTGTCCTTGGCGCGCTCGAAGTCGATCATCTCGACGACGCGCGCGTTGCGGCGCGCGGCGAACAGCGCCGCCTCGTTGACGAGGTTGGCCAGATCGGCGCCACTGAAGCCCGGCGTGCCGCGCGCCAGGATGTCGGCGCGGATGTCCTGGCCGACCGGCACCTTGCGCATGTGCACGTTGAGGATCTGCTCGCGGCCGCGCACGTCGGGCAGCGTCACGTAGACCTGGCGGTCGAAGCGGCCGGGGCGCAGCAGCGCCGGGTCGAGGATGTCGG
>JAKPAN010000252.1 GCA_029779475.1 Pseudomonadota bacterium | reverse complement strand
CGATTTGCCTCGAACTGCCGCAGGCCGACGCCGACCGGCAGATCGACGCCATCGTCGCACGCGTCGCGCCGACTCACATCGTCGCGATCGAGCGGCCCGGCAGTGCGCTCGATGGGCGCCTTTATTCGATGCGCGGCGAGTGTCTCGACGATCTCGTCGCGAAAGCCGACCGCCTCTTCGTTCCCGGATTCCCCTTCGCGGCGAAAGCGATGGGAGCGCCGGCGCGCAATTACCGTACGATCGCGATCGGCGACGGCGGCAACGAACTCGGTTTCGGTGCCGCGCGCGAAGCGATGAAAGACGAAGTCGCGCATGGCGAACTCATCTTCTGCGCAACGCCGGCCGATTACCTGATCCCGGCCGGCATCTCGAACTGGGGCGCTTACGCGCTCGTCGCCGCACTCTCGCTGCTGTCGCGCCGGCTGCTGATTGCCCCGGCTGCGCGCGAACGCGAGGTTCTCGCCGCGATCGTCGGTGCCGGCGCCGTCGACGGCGTCAGCAAGGCGGGGACGATGTCGGTCGACGGCCTCACGTGCGAGGACTATCTCGACGTGATCTCGAAACTCTACGAACAGACGCGCGCGCAGCTCGCGCCCGGAGCGCAAGGAACGACACCGCCATGACCATTGCAGCCCAGCTCGTTTTGCTCGACAAGAACATCGTCGAAGCATTGCTCACGCCCGATGCCGTCGCCGCCGCCGTGCGCGAGGCGTTCGTCCTGCACAGCGGCGGCGAAGGCCGCGTCTTCCCGCTGATCCGCGAAACGCTTGCAGCCGGCGTCTTCGGCATCAAGGCCGGCGACGTGGCAAGAGAGTCGTTGCTCGGCTTCAAGGCCGCGGGTTCGTGGCCCAAGAATCGCGAGCGCGGCGGTGACGCGCACCAGGCGACGATCATGCTCATCGACCCCCAGACCGGCCGGCCGCAGTGCGTGATCGACGGCAACGCCGTGACGACGATGCGTACCGGCGCCGCCGGCGGCATCGGCATTCAATGGCTGGCGCGCCCCGACACCCGCAGCGCCTGCGTTTTCGGCAGCGGGGTTCAGGCGAGGATACAAGTCGAGTTCGCCCTGCGCGCGCTGCCTGCTCTGGAAGAACTGAGATACGTCACCGTCGATGACCGCCCCGATCAGGTGTTCGAACGCTCGCTTGACGGGCGTTGCCGGCTGCAGCACGCGAGCGATCGCAACGCGGCGGTGGCGGCGAGCGAACTCGTGATCACGGCAACGCCGGCGCTAGGCGCGCTCTTCGACGCCGGCGCGGTGCGCGCGGGAACGCACCTCAATTGCGTCGGCGCCGACACG
>JAKPAN010000308.1 GCA_029779475.1 Pseudomonadota bacterium | reverse complement strand
CGCTCGCCGTCGAACAGGGCGAACGCAAGGTCAAGCTCGCCGACGGCGCGAAGACCACGCTCACGTTCCCGCTCAACGCGCTCGACGGCTACGGCGTCGGCAAGATCGACGTGTCGGCCAGTGGCGGCGACATCAAGATCGACCGCCACTTCGAAATGGTCGTGCGCGCCGCGTGGCCGAGCGTGCTGCGTTCGACGCCGCAGCAACTCGACAAGCTCCAGCCCGTCGCGCTCGGCGCGAGTGCGCTCGATGGCCTGCTCGCCGACTCGGTCGTCGCGCGCCTCACCGTGTCGAGCCTGCCGCCGCTGCCGTTCGCGAGCGTGCTGCGCGATCTGCTCGACTATCCGTACGGCTGCATCGAGCAGACCACGAGCAAGGGCTTTGGCAGCCTGCTGCTCGACGACAAGCTCGCGCAGAACCTGCACACGAACGGCCTCACGCCCGACGAGCGCAAGACACGTGTCGACGGCGCGATCGGCCGCATCGCTTCGATGCAAATTCCGAACGGCAACTTCTCGATGTGGGGCGGCGACAGCTACGTCAACGAGTACATCACGCCCTACGTCGTCGAATTCCTCGAAGACGCGCGCGATGCCGGCTTCCTCGTGCCCGATGACCTGCTGCAGAAGTCGCTCAAGCGCCTCAACGACGACCTGCTCTCGGGCGGCCATCCGTTCTACGGCTACGAGCACAGCGATCATCTGCGCTTCGCCAACGAAGCGTATTCCGGCTACGTGCTCGCACGCGTCAACCGCGCACCGCTCGGCACGCTGCGCGCGTTGTTCGACAACGACCGCGGCAAGTCCGTGACTGCGCTGCCGCTCGTGCATCTGGGCATCGCGCTCAAGCTCATGGGCGACCAGCCGCGCGCGGAGAAGGCCATCGCCGAAGCATTCGCGAAGAAGTTCGAACGTCCGTGGTATCTCGGCGACTACGGTTCGGATCTGCGCGACACCGCGTTGATGATCGCGCTCGCGCACCAGTACGGTTTGTCGAAACCCGAGTACGAAGCGCGCGTGTTCGATCTCGCGCGTTCACTAACCTCGCGCAACGACCAGAAGTGGCATTACTACAGCACGCAGGAACAGATCGCGGTCGCGCGCCTCGGCAAGGCGCTCATCGACGACGGCGACAAGGCTGTATCGGGCACGCTGTCGATCGGCGGCGCGACGAGCGAGATCAGTCCGGATCGTCTGTGGAGCCGCCGCTTCACGGCAACAGAACTCACCTCCGGCGTGCGCTTCTCGCCGCAGGGCGACCTGCCGCTCTATGTGAGCACCGACATCGCCGGCGTGCCGAAAGCCGCGCCGACGCCGGACGACCACTACGTCGCGATCAAGCGCACGTTCTACACGCTCGATGGCAAACCGTGGGAGCCGGGCCCGCTCAAGGAAGGCGACAGCCTCATCGTCGGCCTGCGCATCGAAGCGCGCGAAGCGATGCCCGACGGCCTGCTCACCGACCTGCTGCCCGGCGGCCTCGAGATCGAGAACTTCAACCTCACCGACGCCAAGCAGTGGGCGGACGTCGTCGTCGACGGCATCACCATCACCGACCGTGCGCAGGCCGCCGACGTGCGCCACGAGGAATTCCGCGACGACCGCTACGTCGCCGCGCTCAACCTCGGTAAGGGCCAATCGGCGCACGTGTTCTACCTCGTGCGCGCGGTCACGCCCGGCACGTTCCAGGTGCCGCCGCCGCTCGTCGAGGACATGTACCGTCCGCAGATCCGCGGCGTCGGCAAGAGCACGCCTGCGACCGTGAAGGTCGTGGAGCCATGACCGAGGCCGATACGCCCAAACGCGGCAAGCGGGGCACTTACGTGATCGGGGCCCGAGCGCTGGCTGCGCGGCCCGTAGCCATATTGCTGGTATTGCACGTCGGCCAGCTCGCGTTCCTGCTGTGGCTGGCCGCCTCGATGCGCTATTGCTGCGACGCCACCTACTACGCGCGCGCGGCGTCGCGCATCTTCTCTGAGGGCCTGCTCTACAACGACGAGTATTTTGGCTACCGCACCTACTTCGTTCCGTTCGTGCTGGGCATGCTTCGTTGGCCCGCGCAATGGCTGCCGCAGTTCGACCCGGATGCAGTGATGCGCGTGAACCTGTGTTGCGCGTATACGCTCGCCTCGTTCGCGACGACGCTTCGCCTCGCCCGGCGCGGCGGCCTGCGCGAAGCTGCAACCGTCGCGCTGCCCGTGTTCTTCAATCCACTCGTGTTGCACCAGGTATCGCTGCCGATGCAGGAAGCGATCATTGCGCTGTTCGTGCTGCCGCTGCTCGTGTTGCTGTTATCACGGGACTGCTCGATGACGCTGCGCGGCGTGCTCGCGATCTTGTGCGCGACGCTGGCATTTCTCATCCGCCTGCCGATGGCATGGATGGCGATCGCCTGCCTCTGTCACCTGCTCGCCTGCATGCGCTGGCGCATTGGTCCGCGCGAGCCATTCCGTCCGTGGCCTGTCGTGGCCGCGTCGGTCGTCGCGGTCGCGCTGCTCGCGCCGCAGTCCTACATCGCCTACCAGCGCCTGCATACGCTCGCGCCTTACGTGCTTTCACGGGCGGATCCCCGGCTGGTCGTGTACGGAATCGACATTTATCGCCACGATACCGTCGTCGACAAACGCAGGGGCTACGGCGTGGATTTTTTCACGCAATATCGCACCCTGCCTGATTCGGAAAAGAATATCGCCTTCTATTTCCGCACATTGCCCGACGGTCCGCTGTTGGCGCTTGCGCACGTGTGGATCACCTTGCACCCGTGGAGCTTCCGCACCTACCTGACCTATTCCGAAATAGGGCCGCACATGCCGGTGCTCGTGTTCTCCTCGGCCATCGTCTTTCTCGCCTTGCTCTATTTCGCCGACTTCCGCTCGCGCCGCGCCGAATGGCCAACGATGATTCTCCTGTTCGCGCTGGTGGTACTGTCCAGCGCGTCGATTGCGCCGGCCGCAGCCGAGACCCGTTTCGGCTTGATCGGATTCGCGGCCGCGGGCGTGGCCGCAGCCCGCATGCTCGCGGACGAACGCGGCCGGGCGATTGCCGTGCGCTGGGCGCCCGCCCTCTTCGGCTACGTCGGCGTCTGCGTCATGTTGGCCCGGTTGCTCGCAGCGACGCGTTGATCGCGACGCATCTGGAGCCGCCGATGCAGTCATCGAAGAAGGCCCAATGGAAGGTGCGACTCGAGTTCGCATGCGCCTCGCTCGCGATGGTGGTGGCGCTCGCTGTATTGCTCGACCGCCTGTTCCCGCTGCCGCTGCCCGACGCAAACGGCGGCAGCACGGTCGTGCTCGCGCGCGACGGCACGCCGTTGCGCGCGTTCCCGGACAGCGACGGCGTGTGGCGCTACCCGGCGCGCATCGAAGACGTCTCGCCGCTCTACGTGCAGGCGTTGCTCACCTACGAAGATCGCTGGTTCTGGCGCCATCCCGGCGTCAATCCGTTTGCGCTGGCGCGTGCGTTCGGGCAATGGATCGTGCATCGCCGGCTCGTCTCCGGCGGCTCGACGCTGACCATGCAGGTCGCGCGCATCCTCGACGGCACGCCGCACAGCGCGCTCGGAAAATTGCGGCAAATGCTGCGCGCGTTGCAGCTTGAAGCACATCTGTCCAAGCGCGACATCCTCACGATCTACCTCGACCGTGCGCCGTTCGGCGGCACCATCGAAGGCGTCGAAGCCGCGTCGTGGGCGTATCTCGGCAAACCCGCGTCGCGACTGTCGCACGCGGAAGCGGCGCTGCTCGCCGTGCTGCCGCAGATGCCGAGCCGGCTTCGTCCCGACCGCAACGCGCAGGCGGCGCAGGCCGCGCGCGACAAGGTGCTCGCGCGCATGGCTGCGTTGCACGTATGGACGCGCGACGAAGTCCACGACGCGCAGATCGAATCCGTCGCAGCGCGCGCGCTGCAACCGCCGCTCGCCGCCGCTTTGCTCGCCGAACGCCTGCATGCCGAGCAGCCGCAATCGCGACGCATCGCGACGACGATCGACGCGCAGTTGCAGCGCGCGCTCGAAGCGCGTGTCACCGAATATCTCGCGCACCTGCCCGATCGCACGTCGGCGGCGCTGCTCGTCGTCGACAACGCGACGCTCGAAGCGCGCGCCTATGTCGGCTCGGCCGCGTTCGGCGACGAACAGCGTCTCGGTCATGTCGACATGGTGCGCGCGTCGCGTTCGCCGGGTTCGACGCTCAAACCGTTCCTCTACGGCCTCGCGCTCGACGACGGCCTCATCGATTCGGAAAGCCTGCTCGTCGATGCGCCGCAGTCGTTCGGCGACTACCGCCCCGGCAATTTCGACGGCAACTACAACGGCCCGATCGGCGCGGCGGAAGCGCTGCGCCTGTCTCTCAACGTGCCTGCGGTCGACCTGCTCGATCGCGTCGGCGCGCCACGCTTCGTCGCGCGGCTCGCCAACGCCGGACTCGCCCTGCGCCTTCCGCGCGGCGCGTTGCCTAGCTTGCCGATCATCCTCGGCGGCGTCGGCGTGCGCATGGAAGACCTCGTCGGTGCGTACACCGCGTTCAACCGCGGCGGCATCGCCGGACGCGTGCGCTACACGACCGACGACCCGATGATCGAGCGCCGCCTGCTCTCCGACGGCGCGGCGTGGATCGTGCGCGACATCCTCGAAGCGAACCCGCGACCGGGTTACGCGCCGGGCACATTCGATCCCGGCTCGCGCCCGCGCGTAGCGTGGAAAACCGGCACGAGCTACGGTTTCCGCGATGCGTGGGCGGTCGGCGCGACGCGCGCGTACACGGTCGCGGCGTGGATCGGTCGACCCGACGGCACGCCGCTGCCCGGCCAGTACGGCGCGGTCACCGCATTGCCGCTGATGTTCCAAGTTGTCGACAGCCTGCCGCGCAATGCGATGTCGGCGACACCGTCGCCGCCGCCTGCGAACGTCACTCAGGTCGACGTGTGCTGGCCGCTCGGCCTCGCCTACGATTCCGCGCACGCGGATCTGTGCCACATGAAGAAAACCGCGTGGATCCTCGACGGCGTCGTGCCGCCGACGCCGCCCGAACGCGATGCGAATTCATGGAACGCCGGTATCGCGCGCGTGCGCGTCGACGCGCGCGACGGCAAGCGCCTCAGCGCCGGCTGCACGCGCAAGGACGAACGCGAGATCGACATCGCGCGCTGGCCCGCGCTCGCCTATCCGTGGTTGCCGCGTGACGTGCGTCGACGTGCAAGCCTGCCGCCGCTTGCGGCGGGTTGCGCCAACGACGGACTCGACGCCGCGCAGACGCTGCGCATTGACGGCGTCGCCGATGGCGCCGCGATCGCACGCGCGCCGAACAGCGCGAATCCCGCGACGCTGCATCTGCGTGCGCTCGGCGCGCGCGACGAGGTGCTCTG
>JAKPAN010000270.1 GCA_029779475.1 Pseudomonadota bacterium | reverse complement strand
GAGGATCGCGAGCGCGAATGCCGCGCCGATGCCGAGTGCGAGTCGATGGCGACGCACGAATTTCGCGAAACGATACGCGCGCGAATCGGCACGCGCGCGAATCGGCACGCGCGCGAATCGGCTGGCCGTCGGCGAGGCGGCGCAACTCGTCGCCGAATTCCGCCGCGCCGGCGTAGCGCTCGGCTGGTTCGACGCGCAGCGCCTTGGCGATGACGAGGCCGAGTTCGCCATGCAGTCGCTTGCGCAATGTACGTGCGTCGCTGCCGCGTTCGCGCGCGGCGGCGTCGGTAACGAGCGAAGCGGGCGCGCGCAGGCTGCCGTCGTCGCGCCATTGCGGACGCACGTCGACGCACAGTTCGTGCAGCAGCACGCCGAGCGCGTACACGTCGGTCGCGGTCGTCACCGCGCCGCCGTCGCGCTGTTCCGGCGCGGCGTAGGCGGGTGTGAGTCGGCGCGATTGCGTACGCGTCGCGTCTTCGCCGTCGTCTTCGCCGATCAGCCGCGCGATGCCGAAATCGAGCAGTTTGAGCTGCCCGTCGCGGCCGACGAGGATGTTCGACGGCTTGAGGTCGCGATGCACGACGAGGTTGCGATGCGCGTGGTCGACCGTCGCGCAGATCTCGCGGAACAAGCGCAGGCGCGCGTCGATGTCGAGGCGGTGTTCGTCGCAATATGCGGTGACGGCCGCACCGTCGACGTATTCGAGCGCGAACCAAGGCACGCCTTCGGCCGTGAGTCCGCCGTCGAGCAGGCGCGCGATGCGTGGATGTTCGAGCCGCGCGAGGATCGCGCGTTCGCGCACGAAGCGTTCGCGTTCGTAGGCATCGTGGATGCCGTGGCGCAGGATCTTGATCGCGACCTGTTGTTCGTAGGCGCCGTCCTCGCGTCGCGCGGAAAACACGGTCGCCATGCCGCCCGCACCGATCGCGCGGCCGACGCGCCACGCGCCGATGCGGCGGCCTTCGAGTCCGCTGCCGACGAGTTCGGCGGCGTAGCGGCCGCTGCCGCCGTCGAGCGGACTGCCCTGTTCGGTGCCGGCGAGCAATGTGCGCAACGCGTCGCGCAGTTCGGCGTCGTCGATCGCGGCGACGAAGGCTTCGCGCTCGTCGCCGTCGAGGTCGAACGCGCGGTCGAACAGCGGCGCGAGTTCCTGCCAGCGCCGTTCGAGCACGCCGCCGCTCACGCCATCGCCTCGCGCAGGAACGCGCGTGCGCGCGCCCAGTCGCGCACGACGCTGCGCGGCACGATGGCGAGCGCGTCCGCAGTTTGTTCGACGGAAAGTCCGGCGAAGAAGCGCAGTTCGACGACGCGCGACAAACGCGGTTCGAGTGCGGCGAGACGATCGAGCGCGCGATCGAGCGCGAGCAGTTCCGCGGCGGAATCGTCGACGCCGATCTCGATCGCTTCGATGTCGACGCGCTGCTCGCCGCCGCCGCGTTTTTGCGCGAGACGCCGCCGCGCGTGGTCGACGAGGATGTGGCGCATCGTCGTCGCCGCGTAAGCGTGGAATTGCGCGCGATCGACGAAAGCCGGCAAACCGTCGGAAAACGACAACCATGCCTCGTGCACGAGCGCGGTCGTCGACAACGTCTGCCCGGCGCGCTCGCCGGCAAGGTGGCGGCGAGCGAGTTCGCGCAGGCTCTGGTAGACCTGCGGCATCCAGTCCTGTTCGCCGTCGAGCGGCGGCGCGCCGTTTTCGCTCATGGCCCATGATGCTAGCGCACGCCGGGCACAGGCAGGAATTGCATCCGCTGGTGCTTCGCGCGAGAGTGTGTGCCGACAATCCGGGGGGAAGGTCGTGCACCATTCGATTCGTTCACTGCGCGCCGTCGTCGGCGCGGCCTTGTCGCTGCTGGCCGGCACGGCACCGGCACAGAACAATGCGCTTTCCTTCGATGGCAGCGACGACCACGTGCAGGTGGCGCTGCCGTCGCTGTTCGCCGACCTGACCAATCAGGATTTCTCGGTCTCGCTCTGGCTGCGGCCGGACGGCACCGCGGCGTCGCAGCGCGTGTTCTTCGCGCAGAACAGCGCCGGTGAATTCGCCACCATCCTGCTCAACGCCAGCGCGACCCCGTATTTGTACGTGCAGCGCCCCGCAGCCAGCATGGTCAGCGTCAGGCCGAGCGCGGCGTCGCTGCCGGTCGGCCAGTGGTCGCACCTGACGGCGACCTGGAGTGCCGCGGCGGCTACCGCGAAAATCTTCATCAACGGCGTGGAGGCGGCGACTGACGCGGCAGGCAATTCCACCGTCGGCACCAGTGGCGTGTTGACGATCGGCAGCCGCAGCGACGGCCAGCAGGTGCTGCACGGGGCGATCGACGGCATGCGCATCTGGTCGGTAGCACTGAGCGCGGACCAGGTGCGCGCTGAGGCATTTTCCACCTGCGGCGCGGGCGCGGCGCGGGTGGCGTCCTGGGAGTTCGACATCGGCACGCCGGGCGGCAACAACGCCGGCCTCATCGCGCTGCCGGACGTGACCGGCTCCGGCTTCAACGGCATGCTGATGAATTTCGCGCTGATCGGTGCGAGTTCCAACTGGATCGCGTCGCCGGTGACGCGCAGCGCGCCGGCGCTGGTGTTCGACCCGCCGCTGCCGGCGAGTCTGTCCACGTCCGAGGACGGCTCCGGCGGCTACGTCGGCACAGTGAAGCTGGCGGCGCCGCCGTCGGGCGACGTGGCCATCCATTTCGCGTCCTCGGACGACGGCGAAGGCGCGGCGACGCCGACATCCATCGATATTCCCGCGAGCCAGTGGAATGTGCCGCAGGCCGTGTCCATCCACGGCGTGGACGATGCCGTCATCGATGGCCCGGCGAGCTACAGCATCGCCATCAGCGCGCAAAGCACGGATGCCTGCTACGCCGCGCTTGCCACCACGCTCGAAGGCGTGAATGCGGACGACGACACCACCACCGTCGCCCTCTCCGGCGTGGCGCAGGCCGAAGGCGATGCGGGCACGGGCAGCTTCGTGTTCGACCTGACCCTGTCGGACGCCATCGCGGGCGGCTTCACCGTCGCGGTCGAGACCCTCGACGGCAGCGCACACGCCGGCACCGACTACGTGGCCACCAGCGCCACGGTGACGTTCGCGGGCGATGCCGGCGAGGTGCAGCACGTCAGCGTGCCGGTGATCGGCGACCTCGTGGCGCAGGGCGACCGCACGTTTTCGCTGCGGGCGACCGCGGCTTCCAATCCGCAGGTCATGCTGGCGCCGGATCACGCCGATGGCGTCATCGTCGACAACGACGTGGATGTGGGCGTCACGCTCGGCGACGGCGTCGATG
>JAKPAN010000257.1 GCA_029779475.1 Pseudomonadota bacterium | reverse complement strand
CATCGACTCGCGCTCGGCATCGGCGCGGCATTCGCGATCGCGATCCTCGCCGGCGCGGCGGCGACCGCGTGGCAGGCGCGCGCGGCGCGTGCCGAGGCGCAGCGCGCCGACGCGGTGCGCGATTTCCTGCTCGCGTTGTTCAACGGCATCACGCCCGACGAGAGCAAGGGCCGCGTCGTCTCCGCGCGCGAACTCGTCGATCGCGGCGCGGCGCGGCTGGACGAAACGCTCGCGCGCGAGCCGCGCAGCGAAGCCGCGCTGGCGACGGCGCTCGCCACCGCGTATCGACAGCTCGGCGATTTCAAGCAGGCGCGCGCTTTCGCCGATCGCGCCGTCGCAGCCGGCGTCGATGCGCCCTCACGCAGCGCGGCGCTGCTTGAACGCGGCCGCACGCGTGCCGCACAAGGCGAGTTCGACGAGGCCGAACGCGATCTGCGCGACGCGCTCGCGCAAGCGCCAGACGCGCAGCGCAGCGAAGTCGGCCTGCGCCTCGCCGATGTGCTCGCCGAGCGCGGCCGCCTCGACGAAGCGCTCAAACAAGCGCAAGACGTGCTCTCGCAAGCGCGCGTGCCGATCGAACGCGAACGCGCGCTCGCCGCGCTCGGCGGCATCGATTTCCGTCGCGGCAAACTCGACGACGCCGCGCGCGAATTGAACGAAGCACTGACGCTCGCGCGCCACGAACACGGCGAAGCGAACACGCAGACCGCGTCGATCGAGCATGATCTCGGCGTCGTCGTATTGCAGCAGGGCGATGCGAAATCTGCCGCCGCGTTGTTCGAGCAGGCGCTGGCGACGCGGCGTGCGCTGCTCGGCAGCGAGCATCCCGACATCGCCGACAGCGAGTTCAATCTCGGCACCGCGTCGCGCCGCGCCGGCGATCGCGAACGTGCCGCGCAACTCATCGGCGATGCGGTCGCGATGCAGCGCAAACTGCTTGGCGCGCAGCATCCGAGCGTCGCCAACGGGCTCAACTCGCTCGCCGTCATCGCCTACGAGCAGGGCGACGTCGCGACCGCGATCGCGCGCCTGCGCGAGGCGATCGACGTCGCGCGCGCCGCGTACGGACCGAAGCACGCGACCGTCGCGACGATGCAGAACAACCTCGCCGCCATGCAGCGTGCGGCGGGCCGCTACGCCGACGCCGAGGCGACCGCGCGCGAAGCGCTGGCGACGACGATCGCCGCGGTCGGCGCCGATCATTACCTCGTCGGCGTGGCGAAGCTCGGCCTCGGCGGCGCGCTCGCCGATCGCGGCGACACGAAAGGCGCGCTCGTTGAATTGCGTGATGCGCACGCCTTGCTGTCGGCGAAACTCGGCGCGCAGCACCAGGACACGCTGCTCGCGCAGGCGGCGCTCGCGAACGCGTTGCGCGCGGATGGGCAGCTGCACGACGCGCGCGCGCAGGCCGACGCGGCGCTCGATGCGGCGCAAAAGGCGTTTCCGGCCGGGCATCCGCGGCTCGGAAGAATCCGGCTCGCGGCGATCAACGCGGCGACGAGCGAAGGCGATTGCGCGGCGGCGCGGTCGAACATGGACGCCGCCGCCAAGGAACTTGCTGCCGCCGGTGCGAGCGGCGCGGTCGATCGCACCTGGCTCGCGGTTGCGCGCGCGCGCTGCGCGAGCACGGATCACGCACAAGCAATCGACGACGCACGTGCGGCGCTCGCCGCGCTGGCGGTGAAGCCGCCGGATCTTGCCGCCGCGGGCGCGACGCTCGGGCACTGACGCCAGCAGCAGATTCGAACAACCCTGTTTCGCGTCGATCGCGCCCTCTGGCGCTCCCGCGTGCAGCGCGTTTGTCCGCAGGAACGCCGGCAAGCGCGACCCGATGGGCAAGCTTCGCTGGCAGCCCTAGCGGTTGCCGAGCGTCGTGCGAAGGCGACGGCTCGACTCGAAACGATTTTTCCCCGCCTGTCCTCCACGCCACCTGTTTTGCGCTTGAGCAATCAGAGTCCACCGGAGGCCGTTGCATGTTTATCCCATCGAATGCGTGTCGCACCCTGTTTCTCGCCGCCCTGCTCGGCGGACCAGCGCAGGCTGCGACGACCTACATCTGGCCCAGCGCCGCGCCGTGCAATGGCCTGTTGCAGGCGTGCATCGACGCCACCGCCAACGGCGATCGCATCGAAGTTGCCTCGGCCACGATCAACGAGGACATCAGCGTCTACGACCGGGATCTCACCCTGGTCGCCGCGCCCGGCTTCGAACCCGTGTTCGGCGCAGGACATTGGGCATCAGTCACCAGCAGCGCGATCTCGGGCAACCGCAGCGTGAGCGTCGGGGGCCTCTCCTTCCGTGGCGGTTATTTTTTCGCCAGCTACGGCGGCACCGGCACGGCCACCCTCGACCTGCGCGACCTCGTCTTCGACGACGCGCCGGGCGTGGGCAGCGGCGGTCTTCAGGTGTACGCCTACGGCGGCACGGTCAACGCGACGCTCTACCGCAACCGCGTCACCAGCCTGCCGCCGTATGCCGGGCGCGGCATCATCAGCTTCGTCGCGCGCGGCGGCACGCTCAATGCGGATGCCTACTACAACCACGTGCAGGCGTCCTCGAGCGGCCTCGTCAGCGGCGGCGGCATCGTCGCCGACTATGCCGGCAGCGGCAGTGGCGGCCGCGTGCGCCTGCACGGCAACGAAGTGCGCGGCTCGTTCGGGCTGGGCGGCATCGTGGCATCGGAAGGCATCGACTCCGCAATGCCGGTGTCGTTCGATGCACGCGTCTACAACAATGTCGTCGTCGGCACGGCGGCGGCTTCGTCGTATGGCATCCGCGCGCTGGTGAACACCGGCACGATCAACTGGCAGGCGGTGGCGAACACGGTCACGCGGGTGGACTGGGGGCTCGTCGCCGGCCCCTACAGCGGCGCCAGCGCGGGCGCGCGCATCAACGGTCTTGCGTCCAGCAACCTCGTGCGCGCCACGGTCATGGGACTGTACGTCGACACGACGAATGCGCCGAGCCTGACCAACGATTACAACCTCATCAACGCGCCCAGCCTCGCCAACGTCGCCCTCGGCTCGCACACGTTGAGCATGGCGGCGAAGCTCGTCTCCGACGAGTTGCCGCGCCTGCGCGCCGACTCGCCGGCGATCGACGCCGCCGACACCAACACGGTCGGACTGGGCATGGGTTTCGCCGGCCTGCCCTTCCTCGACGCCGACGGCTTGCGTCGCATGAAAACTTGGTTCGCGCTCGACAAGATCGACATCGGCGCCTACGAATACGGCGACGCGAGTTTCGCGCACGTGGCGACAGCGGCCAACACGAGCGGCCACGTCAGCACCCTGCACGACCCTGCCATCGACGGCGTCGCCACCGCGCATCCGCAGGTGACGCAGAACTACTCGCTGCGCGGCGTGCTGTCCGCAAACCCGTTCGGCACCTGGCTCAACGGCAGTGCGTGGACGGTGTTCATCGAAAACTTCGTCTCTCCACCGAACAACCTCGGCTTCGACGTGTTCTCTCCTGCGCCGGGTGCGGGCGCGTTCCGCCACCTCGCCGAGGCGTCCAACATTGTCGGCGCGACCACGCGGCTCAACGACAGCAGCCTCAACGACCGCCCCGGCAGCATGGTGTTCGTCACTCAGGATTTCGGGAGCAGCGGCCCCACCGCCTACAACCCGCACGATGTCGGCGTGCGCTACGTCGCCACCTCGGCCAGCACCGGCTACTGGGTCGTCGCCAATCTCGACCAGTCGGTGATGCCCGCGGGTGCGGGCTTCAGCCTCTACGCGCAACCGCCCGGACCGAACGCGTTCAGCGTGACCAAGGTCGCCGGCGTCGGCGCGAGCAACGACATCCCGATCAATCACCCGCTGGTCGACGGCATCGCCTGCGCGCAACCGATCGTCACGCGCGTGGACACGGGCAGCGCCGTCAACAACGGCCACTACGACGTCTACCTCAATCCCGGCACCCAGCGCTGGACCGTCTACAGCTACGAAAGCGGCGGCATTGCGCCAGGCACGCAGTTCAACGTCCTGGTCAATCCCGCGCAAGTGGCGGCGTGCACCGACGTGATCTTCGCCAACGGATTGGATTGAGCGCCACCACATTCAACGCCACCAGCCGCCGGCGCGGCGATGTTCACTCCCGCCTGTCCTGCGCGCCTGCGGTTTTGCGCTTGAACGATCGAAATCCACCGGAGGCTGCCCCATGTTGCGCCAATCGAATGCTCGCTACGCCCTGTTTCTCGCCGCCCTGCTCGCCGGACCGGCGCAGGCCGCGACGACCTACACCTGGCCCGGCGCCGCGCCGTGCGCGGGCACGTTGCAAGCCTGCATCGACGCGGCAAGCGACGGCGACCGCGTCGAGATCGCGACCGCCGGGCCGATCGCCGAAAACATCACCATGCATTCGCGCAGCCTGACGATCGCTGCGGCCTACGGCTACTCGCCGCTGTTCGCCAACTCCGGCATCCTCGCCGACAGCACGGGCGGCAGCGCGGACATGCAGGTCGGTATCAGCGGCCTGCGTTTCTCGCACGGCTTCGTAAACGTCAACTACTTCGGCACCGGCACGGCTACTGTCGACTTGCGCGAACTCGTCTTCGACGACGCACCCGGCGTCTCCAGCGGCGGTCTGCAGGTGATCGCCTACGGCGGCACGGTCAATGCGATGGTCTACGACAACCGCGTCACCGGCCTGCCGCAGTCGCTCAACAGCGGCCTCATCGGCCTCGGCGCGCGCGGCGGCACGCTCAACGCGAGCGCGTTCTACAACCACGTGCGCAGCACGTCGGGGGTCGGCGTATCAGGCGGCGGCATCTTCGTCGACGTTGCAGGCAGCGGCTCCGCCGGCACCGTCAAGCTGCACGCGAACGAAGCCCTCGGCAGTTTCTACCGCGGCGGCATCTATCTTTCCGAAGGCCTGTTTTCGAGCACGCCGGTGAATTACAGCGTGCGCCTGTACAACAATGTCGTCGCCGGCAGCGGCGACGGCACCGGTATCGGCTTGACGCCGAACTTCGGCAGCATCGACGCGCAACTCGTCAACAACACGGTGACGCGCGTCAACTACGGCGTGCTCTATTCGCATTGGGAGTCCGGCACCGGTACGGTCACCGGCCTGCTCAAGAACAATCTCGTGCGCGCGACGACCGCGGTCTACGCCGCCGTCGGCAATGCTATCAACGCCGACTACAACCTGTTCAACGGCCCAACGCCGAACCTCGTCTCCGGCGCACACACGATCACCGCGGAAGCAGGATTGATCGGCGACGCGACGCCGCGATTGAGCGCAAGCTCGCCTGCGATCGACGCCGCCGACACCTCGACGCTCGGCCTCGGCCTCATCATCAACGGCCTGCCCGTCACCGACGCCGACGGCCTGCGCCGCATCAAGGGTGCGACGAACAAGGCCGACATCGGCGCCTACGAATATGGCGACGCCACCTTCCTGCACACCGCGACCGCGGCGAACATCAGCGGTCACGTCACCACGCTCGATACGCCGTACCTCAACGGTTACGCCGCGGCGAAGGCGATCATCACGCCGAACTTCAACGCCGGCATCCCCAGCGGCTCCGGCACCGCATACGCGCATCCGCCGGGCATCTACTACGACGGCACGCAGTACTGGCGCATATTCGGCGAGGATTTCGCGGCGATGCCGAACGGCGCGCATTTCGACGTGTTCAGCCCCGCACCGGGCAGCGGCTCGTTCGTCCACGTCAGCGACGCCGGCAGCGTATCGGGCGCGGCGACGCAACTGCCGACCAGCGCCACGGGCACCTCGCCCGACACGATCGTGCTGGCGACGCAGAACTGGAGTGCGGGCGGCCATGCGCAATACAACGCGCACAGCATCGGCGTGCGCTTCGTCGGCGGCGCGTGGCAGGTGCTCAATCTCGACAGCGCGCCGATGCCGGTCAACCTCGGCTTCAACGTCTACTCGCAAATGCCCAGCCCGAACGCCTTCCGTGTCAGCACGGCGACATCCACGACCTTCCTCGATCTCGACCATCCGCTGCTCAACGGCATCACCTGCGCGCGCCCGCACGTCACGCGCGTCGCCGGCGCTGCCGCAACCGACTACGCCTTCGATTTGTACTACACGAGCACGGGCGTCTGGCGCATCTTCGGCTATTCGACGATGCTGGCCGGCACGACATTCAACGTGGTCGTCGATCCGGCCCAAGTCGCGGCCTGCACCGACGTGATCTTCGCCAACGGGTTCGACTGAGCACGCTTCGACCGACCTCGCCGTACAATGCGCGGCTTTCGAGACACGGGAGCCGCGCCATGCGCGTTTGCGTCTATTGCGCATCGAGCGAGCACGTCGATCGCGTCTATCATGACGCTGCGGCGCAGCTCGGCCGCACGCTCGCGGGCAACGGCTGCACACTCGTCTACGGCGGCGGCGGCGCGGGCCTCATGGGCACGCTCGCAAGCGCCGCGCTCGACGCGGGCGGCGAGGTGATCGGCATCATTCCGCGCTTCATGATCGAAGTGGAATGGCAGCATCCGGGCGTCGCCAACCTCGAAGTCGTCGAGGACATGCGCGAACGCAAGCATCGGCTGCTCACCGGTTCGGACGCGGTCGTCGCGCTGCCCGGCGGTTGCGGCACGCTCGAGGAATTGTTCGAGGCAATGACGCTCAAGCGCCTCGCGCTGTACGCGAAACCGATCGTGCTGCTCGACGTGAACGGCTTCTACGCGCCGCTCGAACGCTTCCTCGAAACGACGATCGAGCAGCGCTTCATGAACCCGCAGCATCGCGCGCTGTGGACGAGCGTGCCGCGCGTCGAGGACGTGCTGCCGACGATCCGCGCGACGCCGGATTGGGATGCGAACGCGCGCGATTACGCGGCCGTTCGCTGAGACTCAGTCGAAGCGGCTCAACTCTCGATCGGCATCGCCGCCACCGGCTGCGCCATCGCGATCCGGATCGTCGAACAGGCTCGCCATCGCGCCCTCGTCGCGGCCGCCATCGTCGGACGACGCGCCGCGCGCAGACGTCTCGCTCGCGGCCTTCTGCTTTTCCCAGCGCGTGCGGATCGGATTCGCCGACTCCGCCGCTTCGAGCGCGGCGACGAGTTCCTGTCGATGCGCTTCAGGCACGTCGTTCCAGTGGCAATCGGCGAGCGCGCCGGCCATCGAATAAAGCAGGTTGAGGCTCGGCCGGAAACCGGCGCGCTTCACTTTCAGGAACGCCTCGACCGGACCGACGCGCGCGAGGTCTTCCGTCGTGCGCACGCCGACCTGGCGCAGCCATGCGGCGGACTTCGGGCCGACGTTGCGGATCTTGATGTCGCGTGCGCTCATCGTCGTCTCCTCAGGCCGCTTGCGCGTGGTCGCGCAGCGAATCCACGAACACCGCGCACAGCGCCTGCATGCCGCGGCGGTCGTCCTCGTCGAAGCGCGCCCGCTTCGGGCTGTCGACGTCCCACACGCCGATCAGGGCGCCGCGTTCGTCGACGAGCGGCACGACGATTTCCGAGCGCGAATCGCCGTCGCAGGCGATGTGGCCGGGGAATGCGTCGACGTCCTCGACGAGCTGCGTCGCGCGCGTCTGCGCGGCCGTGCCGCACACGCCGCGGCCGAGCGCGATGCGCACGCAAGCGGGCTTGCCCTGGAACGGGCCGACGACGAGTTCGCGGCCGTCGAAGAAATAGAAGCCGCACCAGTTGATGTCCGGCAGCGCGTGCCAGACCAGCGCGGCGAAATTCGCGGCGTTGGCGATGCGGTCGCGTTCGCCGTGCAGCAGGCCGCGCGCCTGCTGCACGAGTTCGTCGTAGAAGGCGGACTTGCTGCCGGCCTCGATGCGCGCTGCCACGAACATGATCGTCTCGCCCTGCGGGAATGGCGCATTGTATCGCGCCACGGCGAAGCCGGCTGGCATACTCGGCCGGGGAAATTCCGGCGAAAAACATGAGCGAACACGACGAAGACGGCTTCCGCATCCGCGGCGCGCAACCGACGCGGCTCGACGCGTTCGTCGACGCCGCATTCGCGTTCGCGGTGACGCTGCTCGTCGTTTCGATCGGCCACATCCCCGAATCCGCCGAAGAACTCGGCCACGCGATGCGCGGCGTGCCTGCATTCGCGGCGAGCTTCCTGCTGCTCGCGCGATTGTGGATGTCCCACCGCACCTGGTCGCGGCGCTACGGCATCGAGGATCGCACGAGCCTGCGCCTGAGCCTTGCGCTCGTGTTCGTCGTGCTCGTCTACGTGTATCCGCTGCGCATGGTTGCGCAACTGCTGCTCTACCTCGTCAGCAACGGCCACCTCATCGAACAGGCGCCGGCGGTGCGGACGCTCGACGGTTTGCGCATCGTCTACGCGACGTTCGGCATCGGCTTCGGCGTCATCGGCGCGATCTTCGGTTTGCTCTATCGGCATGCGCTCGCGCTGGCCGACGCGATCGGATTGTCGGCAGGCGAACGCATCCGCACGCGGCGCTCGATCGAGCGTTACCTCATCTTCGTCTGCGTCGCGCTGCTGTCGCTCGCACTGGCCTTCCTGCTGCCGGTCGAATGGGCCGGATCGAGCTGGTATACGGCGGCGCCGGGACTCGTCTACCTGCTGATCGTTCCGCTCGGCCGCTGGGCCGCGTGGCGCGAACGCCGCGCGCTCGCCGCGATCGGTGCGGCGTGAACGGCATCTACGTCACCGGCACCGATACCGGCGTCGGCAAGACATTCGCGAGTTGCGCGTTGCTCGCCGCGTGGCGCGCGAACGGCCTGCGCGCGAGCGGCATGAAGCCCGTCGCCAGCGGCTGCGAGGACACGGCGCAGGGCCTGCGCAACGACGACGCGCTCGCGTTGATCGCGGCGAGCGATCCCGCGCCCGCCTACGCCGACTGCAATCCGTTCGCCTACGCGCCCGCGATCGCGCCGCACGTCGCGGCGCGGCTCGCGCAGCAACCCGTGTCGCTCGACGCGATCGTCGCCGCGCACGCGCGCATCGACGCGCAGGCGGACCGCGTCCTCGTCGAAGGCGCAGGCGGCTGGCTCGCGCCGTTTTCGGAAACGCTCTCGCAGACGGACGTCGCGCGCGCGCTCGACCTGCGCGTCGTGCTCGTCGTCGGCGTGCGCCTCGGCGCGATCAACCACGCGTTGCTCAGCGCGCGCGCGATCCGCGCCGACGGCTGCGCACTCGCCGGATGGATCGCCAATCGCATCGATCCGCACATGCCGTACGCCGACGACACCATCGCCACGATCGCCACGCGCATCGACGCGCCGTTGCTCGGCACGCTCGCGTGGAACGACGCGGCGCCGATGCTCGACGTACATGCACTCTGAGTCGATGCGCTCGCGTTTCGATGCGGCATGGCCGTGGCTGCTCGCGGCCTGCGGTTTTGCGCTCGACATGGCCGCGTTCTGGCCCGGCCTCATGTCGTTCGATTCGGCGCTCGCGTGGTCGCAGGCGCGGCACGGCGACGCGAACGGCATCACGCCGCCGATGTTGGTGCTCGCATGGCGCGTGGCGAATGTTTTCGCCGCAGGGCCGGGCGGTCTTTTCGCGCTGCATCTCGCGCTGTTCTGGAGCGGACTCGCGTGGCTTGCGCAAGCGTTGCGTTGGCGAACATGGGGCAGCGCAATCGCGTTCACTTGCGTCGCCTTGCTGCCTGCGTCGTGGCTGTTGCGTGGACATGTCTGGACAGACGTGGGCGTGATCGCGGCAACGACTTGCGCGCTCGGCCTGTTGGCCTGCGCGCAAGGGGCGATGCGGCGTGGCCTCTGGCTTGCCGGCGCGCTGCCGTGTCTCGTCTACGCGGCGCTGCTGCGCCACAACGTCCTGCCCGCCATCGTGCCGCTGTTTGCGTGGTGGAGCGCGTTGGCGTGGCGAAGCAGCGTACCGGCGAGGAAACGCCGCATCGCCATCGCCGCGACGACATGTGCGATGGCGTTCGCGACGTTCGGCCTCGGCCGCGCGCTCGACGCGAACCTGCGCACGCGCATTCCGGTGTGGCCGTCGCTCGCGCAGTTCGATCTCGCCGGCATGTCGATCCAGACGCGACAGATGTTGCTGCCCGAGTTCATGACCGGGCCCGGGCTCGACGTCGACGAACTCGCGGCGGCGTTCCGGCCGTGGAGCAATCTCACGCTGTTCGACACGCGCCATGGCATGCGCTCGCCGTTCGATCCTTGGGCGCCCGACGCGCTGGACGTACTTCGGCAGGCCTGGCTCGACGCGATCGCGCAGCATCCGCGCGCGTGGCTCGCGCATCGGTTGCACGTCACGCAGGCCCTGTTCGGCACACATGCGCGCGATTGGCCCGCGGAGCTCATCTACGTCGATGCGGAAACCGCGTTCGGCGACAACCCGCCGATCGCAGCCAACACCACCTCGTTGCACGCGGCCCTCATGCGCGCGGCCGACTCGTTACGCGCGACGCCCGCGCTGGCGGCGTGGCCTTATCTGCTGGCGGGATGGTTCGCCGCGCCATTCGCGTGGCGCCGCCGCCACGATGCGACCGGTCGTGTCGCGCTTGTCGCACTGAGCAGTGCGTGGCTGCTCGCGTTGCCGCTGTGCGCGCTCGCGCCCGCGGCGGAACTGCGCTATCTCGGCTGGTCCTGCGTGGCAAGCCTGCTCGCGGTTGCGGCCGCGTTCACGCCGCGCGCTGATAGACTCGAATCGGAATCCGCCAAGGAAATCCCATGAGCATCCAACGCTACATGTTCGTCATCGACGACCTGCCGCGCGCGCGCGGCGAGTCCAACGAGCTGTCCTTCCACGGCGATTCGCCGGAGAGTTTCGCCGCGCTGTTCCAGCAGGCGCTGCGCGAGCCGACGCTGTGGCGGCGCTGGCTGGCGATGCAGCCCGATCCCGATGCGATCGATCAATCGCTCGGCGCAAACGATCCGAACGCGACCGTCGCGGCGCATCAGTCGGATATCCACGTCAGCGTCGAGGTGCGCACTTCGCTGCCGCACGCGATCCTGCAGCATCGCCTGACGCTGCTCGTCGGCAAGCACTGGACGCTGCGCGACGTCAGCGCGGCCTGATCGCATCTCGCGCGAGGCGGCATCGCAGCCGCCTCGCGCACGGTTCCGCTACTTCGCCGCCGGACGCATGTCCTCCGGCGCCTTCACCGGATCGGCCGGGTGCGGCGGGAATGCAAACGGCTTGGCAGCGATCGCCTTCTTGAGTTCCTCGATGCCACGGTCGAGTTGCGGATCCTTGCCGGCGAGCACCGCCGAGACGTCCTGCTCGACGACGATGTCGGGATCGACGCCGTGGCCTTCGACGACGTACTGGCCTTCGGTGCTCGCGCTGGCGAATTGCGGCACGTTCACCGAACCGCCGTCGATCAGCGGACCCCAGTCGCTGATGCCGACCACGCCGCCCCAGGTCCGCACGCCGATCAGCGGACCGAGCTTGGCCTGCTTGAACATGTACGAAAAGATGTCGCCATCGGATGCCGTCGTGCCGTTGCACAGCGCGACGAGATGGCCGAGGAAGGTTTGCTGCGGATAAGTGTTGGTGAAGTCGATGCCGCGCGCGTAGTCGAGGCCGAGCAGCTTTCTCGACAAGCGCTCGATGACCATCGCCGAGACGTTGCCGCCGCCGTTGTCGCGCACGTCGACGACGAGGCCTTGCTTGCGCAGCTGCGGATAGTAGGCCTTGATGAACTCGCGGATGCCGTCGGCGCCCATGTCCGGAATGTGCAGGTAGCCGAGCTGGCCGTCGCTGGCCTTGGCGACGTAGTCGCGGTTGTGCTCCACCCACGCGAGATAGTTGAGCGGCTGTTCGTCGTCGATCGGCTTGACCAGCACGGTGCGCGCGCCGTCGCTGCCGGGCTTGCCGTTGACGGTGAGCTGCACGAGCTGGCCCGGCGCGGTGCGCAGCAGGCGGTACGGGCTATCGTGCGCGGTCAGCGGCTGGCCGTTGATGGCGACGACGTAGTCGCCTTCCTTGACGTCGACGCCAACTTCGGTGAGCGGCGAGCGGTAGCGCTCCTCGTCGTTCTGGCCTTTCATGATCTTCGCGATGCGGTACTGGCCGCTCGCGGCGTCGAGCGCGAAACGCGCGCCGACGAGACCGACGTGCGGCTTCTTCGGCAAACCGATGTCGCCGCCGCTGACGTAGGCGTGCCCGCTCGACAATTCCGCGACCATCTGACCGAGCAGGTAGTTGAGGTCGGTGCGGTCGCCGACCCAGACCAGCATCGGCTCGTACTTGGCGCGGATCGCGTTCCAGTCGTAGCCGTGCATGTTCTTGACGTAGTAGTGGTCGCGGTAGCGGCGCCACACTTCGCCGAAGATGTCGGCGTATTCCTTCTTCGGATCGACGAGCGCGAACAGGCCGTCGGTCTTCACGCCCTTGGCTTCCGGCTTGCCGGCGTTGAGGTCGATCCACTTGTAGCTGCCGTCGCTCTTGAGCAGCGCGGTGCCGCCATCATCGGAAATCGACAGCTCGCCGAAGTCCTCGAACACGTCGTCGCTCTTGCGATCCTCGAACGACCAGCTCTTGAGCTTGTTCTTGAACGCGCCTTCGCGGCCGTAGTACGGCGCGTCGCCGACGATGTAGAGGATCGCTTTCCTGGTGACTGCGATGCCGGCGATGTTGTCGGGTTCGATCGGCGCGCGGATGACGCGGCCGTCGAGTCCGTCGAAGTCGATGTGATCGTTGATCTCGGCGGGCGATTTCGACTTGTCCTTGCTCTTGTCGTCGTCCTTCTTGTCGGCGTCGCCTTTCTTGTCCTCGGCCGATGCGCTGTCGTTGCGCGGCGCGAACGGATCGTCGACGTCCTTGCGCAAGGCGAGCGCGAAGATGCCGGTGTCGCGGTTGGCGGCGAAATCCCATTCGATGTTCGAGATCTGCGGCGTCCACTCGCGGTTGCCGAGGAAGTAGAGGTATTTGCCGTCGGGCGAGAACGAGGGCGAGTACGCATCGAAGCGCGGCGCGCCGAGGCGCACGTCCTTGCCGGCGACGAGGTCGCGCACGTAAAGCTGCGCCTGCAACGTGTCCTTGTCGGTCAACGTGTAGGCGAGGTAGTGACCGCTGGGCGACCAGGTGTAGTCGCGGCGCGACAACGACGGATCGTGCGCGATCACCGGCGCCGGACCGCCGCTCGCGGAGACGATACGCAGGTTGTTGTCGCTGTCGACGAATGCGATGCGCTCGCCGTCCGGCGACCAGCGCGGCGCGTAAAGGCGGCTCATGGTTTCCGTCGTGAGTTTCTTCGCGTTGCCGCCGTCGGCGTTGCGTACCCAGACCGCTTCCTCGCCGCCCTCGTCGGATACGTAGGCGATGCGCTTGCCGTCGTGCGACCAGCTTGCCTCGCGCTCGTGCACGCCGGGCGTGTGCGTGAGGTCGAGCGTGATGCCGTCCTTGAGCGGCACGCTGAACAGTTCGCCGCGCGCGGTGAACACGGCGCGCTTGCCGTTCGTGCTGAGGCTGAAGTCCTCGACATGATCCTTGACGCTGCGCTCCTCGGCGCGCGTGCGCACGAGGTCGCTCGGCACGTTGATGTCGAGCGCGGTGTCCTTGTTCGCGTTGGTGTCATAGACGTGCAGCACGCCGTCGACCTCGAACGCGATCTGGCCCTTGCCGTCGCCGCTCGCCCAGCGCGCGTCCTGGCCCTTGTAGTCGGTGAGTTGTTTCGTCTCGCCGCTGGCCGTGTCGTAGCGATACAAGTTGAGATGTTCGCCGCGGTCGGCGAGGAAATAGATCGCATTGCCGATCCACACCGGATCGCGGTCGGTGTTCGGATCGTTGGTGATGTTCTTCGCCGACTTCGAGGCGAAATCGTAGATGTACAGGTCTTGCGCCCAACCGCCGACGTAGCGGTTCCAGGTGCGGAAATCACGGAATTTCGGCGAGTAGACGATCTGCGAACCATCGGGCGAATAGCGGCCGACGCCGGCAGTCGGCATCGGCAACATGACCGGCTCGCCACCGTCGGTGGACACCGTGTACAGGTGCGGATTGCCTTCGTTGATCGAATCCTGGTACGAGCGGAACAGCACCGACTTGCCGTCCGGTGTCCAGCCGTAGACCTGGCTGTCGAAACCCCATCGCTGCGGCAGCGGGCCCTTCGACGGATAGAACGTGAGCTGCTTCGGCTCGCCGCCTTGGGCGGGAATCACATAGACCTGATCGTCGCCGCCGTATTGCCCGGTGAACGCGATCGTCTTGCAGTCCGGCGAGAAGCGCGCGGACTGTTCGAGACCCGGCCCGGCGGTCAGCCGCGATGCCGTGCCGCCCGAGGTCGACGCCGTCCACAGGTCGCCCGCGTAGGTGAACACGATCTTGTCGCCGCAAACGTCGGGAAAACGCAGCAACTGGGTGCCGGCGAACGCCGCCGGCGAGAGGAACAGGCCCGCCGCAATGGCGAGTGAAAGGGGACGGCGCGGCGACATGGACACTCCAGCAGCATGCGTGGGGAGTCTTTTACTGTCTGCCTCGCCCAACGCCGATGCCTGCGCCGGAAGTCATGGGCGCTTCGTCAGCTCGCAGCGCCGCAACACTTCTTGTATTTGCGGCCGCTGCCGCAGGGACATTCATCGTTGCGGCCGGGCTCGGCCTCGCGGCGCGCGGGCGCGGGGCGCAGTTCGTGGATGCGCAGGCAGTGCAGGTCGTGCAGCATGTCCGCAAGCACGTCGATGGCGTCGAGGCGTTGCTCGGCATCCAGCGCGTTGTCGCCGTCGACGTCTTCGTCGTGCGCAGATGGCCCGTCTTGCGCGCTGTCCTCGTCATCGCCGGTGCGGCTCAGCGCGAACAGCATCGCGACGTCGTCGGCGACGTCCTCGTTGTCTTCCATGCGCTGCGACCACGCCGCTTCGCGCAGGCCCATGCCATGCAGGAAGCCGACCGCCCAGCCCGCGCCCGCGGGGAAATCGGCCCATTCGGGATCTTCGTCTTCGTCGTCCTCGACGTCGGGCGGCAGGACGACGAACGGCAACGCGGCATCGCCGACTTCTTCCGGCTCGCGCTGCACGCGCCAGAGGATGTGCAGGCGCAAGCCTTCGACGAGCGCGGCGGCTTCGTCCTGCTCGGCTTGCGAGGCCCACGCGGGCGCGCGTTCGCCCCAGACGATCGGCAGGTATTCCTGCGCCGATACCGGCAGCGGCGAAACGACGATCGCGCTGAGGAACCCGTCGAGGATTTCCAGCGACATGCCTTCGTTCGGCAACACGCGCTCGACGAGGAACTGTTCGAGGCGGTCGAGTTCGGGTTCGGCGAGCGGGCGGCCGGTTTCTGGAGAGGTCATTGGAACGCCTGCGGAGAATCAGTACGCGAATTCGCGGAAGACCGGATCGACGCTGCCCTGCCACGGCCCGTGGAAGAGTTCGAGCTTGCGCTGCGCCGGCGTCTGGTTGGCCTCGACGATCTGCGTGAGGATGTCGAGGAAGATGCGCTCGTCGGCGCCATTGGCGTTCGTGCGCGCGCGGCGCGCGAGGCCGTGCGCGGCGATCTCGAGCGCGCGGCCGGCGAGGTCGCGCACGCTTCCGCCGCGGAACGGCAGTTGCAACGCATGTTTCGGCACGCCGTCACGCAACGCGTGGCGTTCCTCGCGGGTGAAATCCTTGACCAGATCCCACGCCGCATCGAGCGCGGTCTCGTCGTAGAGCAGGCCGACCCAGAACGCCGGCAACGCGCACAGGCGATTCCAGGGGCCGCCGTCGGCACCGCGCATTTCGAGGTATTTCTTGAGGCGCACCTCGGGGAACGCGGTCGTCATGTGGTCGGCCCAGTCGCGCAGGTTCGCTTTCGCGCCGGGCAGTTCCGGCAATTCGCCGGCGAGGAACTTGCGGAACGACTTTCCGGACAGATCGACGTATTCCCCGTCGCGATAGCTGAAGTACATCGGCACGTCGAGCAAGTAATCGACGTAGCGCTCGTAGCCGAAGCCATCCTCGAAGACGAAGTCGAGCATGCCGGTGCGGTCGGCGTCGGTATCGGTCCAGATGTGCGAACGATAGGATTGATAGCCGTTTGGACGTCCATCCGTGAACGGCGAATCGGCGAACAGCGCGGTCGCGACCGGTTGCAGCGCGAGCGCGACGCGGAACTTCTTCACCATGTCGGCCTCGCTCGAATAGTCGAGATTGACCTGCACGGTGCAAGTGCGCGTCATCATGTCCAGACCGAGCTGGCCGACCTTGGGCATGTATTCGCGCATGATCTTGTAGCGGCCTTTCGGCATCCACGGCATTTCGTCGCGGCGCCATTTCGGCTGGAAGCCCATGCCGAGGAAGCCGATGCCGAGTTCGTCGGCGACGGTTTTGACTTCCTTGAGATGGCTGGTCACCTCGCAGCAGGTCTGGTGCACGGTTTCCAGCGGCGCGCCGGAGAGTTCGAGCTGGCCGGCCGGCTCGAGCGTGACCGAAGCCATGTCGCGCAGCAGCGCGATGAGCTTGCCGTGCTCCTCGACGCGCTGCCAGCCGAAGCGCGTGAGCCCTTCCAGCAGCTTGCCGATGCCGCGCTCGCCCTCCCAGGTCGGCGGACGCAGGTCGTCGAGGCGGAAGCCGAACTTCTCGTGTTCGGTGCCGATGCGCCAGTCGGCCGCGACTTTTTCGCCGGAAGCGACGTATTCGACGAGTTGCTGGCGGTCGCGGATCGGTTCTTCCTTGACGCTGCTCGGACCTGACATCGCGACTACCTCGTGCGCAAACGGATGGGGGAAATGGGGCCGCGCGGCGCGAACGGAAGGCCCGTCAGGCGGAACCAAGACCGAGCCAGTGCGCGACGCGCGTGCGCGCCTCGTCGAGCCCGGTCTTGGCCAGCGAGGAAAACAGCTGCGCGGTCGCGCCGGGCGCAAGCGTCGCCAACTCCTTGCGCACCGCTTGCAGCGTGCGCGCTGCTTCGCCGCGCGAGAGCTTGTCCGACTTGGTCAGCAGGCAATGGCATTCGCGGCCGCTCGCGGCGGCGAATTCGAGCATGTGGCGGTCGAAGTCCTTGAGCGGATGGCGCGCGTCCATGACCAGCACGAAGCCGCGCAGCGACGCGCGCTCGCGCAGGTAGCGGTCGATCATGCCGCGCCAGTGCGCACGCATCGCCTCGGGCACCTTGGCGTAGCCGTAGCCGGGCAGGTCGACGAGGCGGCGCGCGTCGCCGTCGCCGACCGGGAACACGTTGAGCAATTGGGTGCGGCCCGGCGTCTTCGACGTGCGCGCCAGACCCTGCTGCTCGCAGATCGCATTGAGCGCGCTCGATTTGCCCGCGTTGGAGCGGCCGGCGAAGGCGACTTCGGCGCCATCGTCGGCCGGCAACTGGTCGGGCCGGTTGGCGCTGGTCAGGAAACGCGCCTGGCGAAACGGATTGGCAGCCATGGAATTCCGGAAGATGGTGAAGCGGCGGGTTTGACCACCCTTGGAGTCGCGGGGATAATTTCCCGATTCTGTCGGGACGCGGTGCCGGGGCGCGTCCGCGTCGCGGTATCCACGAATCCGGCGTCCCCGACCTGCGGAGCGAGTGTATGAGTTTTCGGCGCGCGTTTGTCCCTTCCCTTCTGCTCATGACTGCTTGCTGCACGGGAGCCGCGTTCGCGCAGGAGCCTTCGCACGCGGGCGACGCCAAGACCGGCGAAACCAAGGCCGCCGTCTGCGCCGCCTGCCACGGCATGGATGGCAACCCGAGCGACAAGCAGTATCCCAAGCTCGCCGGCCAGAACGAGGCCTACATCGCGCGCCAGCTCGGCCTGTTCAAGTCGCAAGCGCGACAGAACCCGATCATGCTCGGCTTCGCCTCGACGCTGTCGGCGCAAGACGCACACGACGTCGGCGCGTTCTTCGCAACCAAGACCGCGCTGCCCGGCGTCGCCGACGACAAGTACGTCGTGCGCGGCCAAGCGCTGTATCGCGGCGGCGACGCCAAGCTCGGCGTGCCCGCCTGCATGGCCTGCCACGGCCCCGACGGCCGCGGCATGGCCGGCGCCGGCTTCCCGCAGCTCGGCGGCCAATGGGCCGACTACGTGCAGGCCAAGCTCAAGGACTGGAAGTCCGGCACGAGCTGGGGCAGCGACACCAACGCCCAGATCATGCCGACGATCGCGCAGAAGCTGTCCGACGAGGACATCGCCGCGCTCGCCTCCTACGTCGAAGGCCTGCACGCCGCCGACGCGGGAACCTCGACCGCCAGCAAGTAGTCCGAGTCGGGCTGGCCGCCGCAACCATCGGCGCAAGCCGGATTTCCGCCGCCCGCAACCACCGCGGGCGTTCGTCCATCGCCATTCGGAGTCCCCGTCGATGCTCAATCGTCCGACGTTCACCCGCGCCGCCGCGGCCCTGTTCGCTCTCGCCGCGTCCTTCTCGATCGCCCACGCGCAGGCGCCTGCCGCGGAAGGTTTCCAGGAAGGGAAGAACTACTTCCTCATCGAACCGGCGCAGCCCAGCAGCACCGATGGCAAGGTCGAGGTCACCGAGATCTTTTCCTACGCCTGCCCGGCCTGCAACGCGTTCCAGCCGACCATCAAGAAGCTGCGCGAAGCGCTGCCGGCGAACGCGACGCTGGTCTACCTGCCCGCGTCGTTCCGTCCCGACGAGGACTGGCCGGTATTCCAGCGCGCGTACTACACGGCGCAGGCGCTCGGCATCGCCGACAAGTCGCATGACGCGACGTTCGACGCGGTGTGGAAGGAGACCGATAGCAAGCTGCGCATTTCCGATGCCGTCACGCATCAACCGATCAAGCCGATGCCGACGACGGAAGACGTCGCGCAGTTCTTCACCAAGTTCGGCGTCAAGGCCGAGGATGCCGTCGCGACGGCCAACTCGTTCGCGATCAACGCGAAGATGAAGCGCGCCGACGCGATGCTCAAGGCCTATGGCGTCGACTCCACGCCGACGCTCGTCGTCGCCGGCAAGTACCGCCTCACCGTCGCTTCCGCGGGCAGCATCGACCAAGTCATCCCGCTGGTGAAATACCTCATCGCCAAGGAAGCCGGCGGCAAGTGACCGCCGCCGGTTCTTCGATTCGTTTTCTTCGCACCACCGAGGATCGCACCATGTTCAAGCGTATCGGACTCATGATCGCCGCCCTGCTGTTCGCCGGCATCGCCAGCGCGGCGGACGCGCCTGCGGCGGCGGCCACGCCCGCCGCGCCGAACTGGCAGGAAGGCACGAACTACTTCCTCGTCGATCCGCCGCAAGCGACCGCCAGCGGCGACAAGATCGAAGTGCTCGAAGTGTTTTCCTACGCCTGCCCGCATTGCGCGCACTTCCAGCCGTATGCCGAACAGATGAAGCAGTCGCTGCCCGCATATGCGCATTTCGACTACATGCCGGCGGTGTTCAACGCGAGCTGGGAACCGTTCGCGCGTGCTTACTACGCCGCGCAGTCGATGGGCGTCGTCGACAAGACGCACCAGGCGCTGTTCGACGCGCTGCACCGCGACCACATCCCGCTGCGCTCGATCGACGATCTGGCCGGTTTCTACGCCGAGCACGGCGTCGACCGCGCCAAGTTCCTCGCCACGGCGTCCTCGTTCGAGGTCGACAGCAAGCTGCAGCGCTCGATGGACATCGTCAAGAACGACGGCATCGACGGCACGCCGAGCATCGTCGTCGACGGCAAGTACCGCGTCACCGGCGCATCCGCGGGCGGCTATCCGCAGATGATCGAACTGGTCGACTGGCTGGTGAAGAAGGAACACGATTCGCGCGGCAAAGTCGCGGTTGGCGCACCCAAGCCTGCGAAGAAAAAGTAGACGTTTCCGCGCGGCGCCGCTTGCCGGCGCCGCGCCGCACGATTAGCCTCGTCGCATGACGCGCGCATCAGCCGATTCCACGCCACACGTTGACGCGCATCGGACGCTGACGCTGCTCAGCTGCAACATCCTCGCCGGCGGCAGCGTCAAACGCTATCGCGACTACGTCACGCACAGCTGGAAGCACGTGCTCCCGCACGGCAAGCGAGAGAACCTCGACGACCTCGCGCGCCTGCTCGGCGATTTCGACCTCGTCGCCCTGCAGGAAGCCGACGCCGGCAGCCTGCGCTCGGGCTTCCTCAACCAGACGCAATACCTCGCGCAAGCCGCGAAATTCCCGTACTGGACGCACCAGCCGAACCGGCGCGTGTCCAAGCTCGCAACCTCGAGCAACGGCCTGCTCGCGCGCGAGGAACCGAACGAAGTGCTCGACTATCCGCTGCCGGGCCGCATTCCCGGGCGCGGCGCGCTGTGGGCGCGCTTCGGCGAAGGCGACGACGCGCTCGTCGTCGTCGTCGCGCATCTTTCGCTCGGCGCGCAGGCGCGCGCGCGGCAGGTCGCCTTCCTCGCCGAACTGATCGGCGGCCATCGTCACGCCGTGCTCATGGGCGATCTCAATACCTCCGCGCACAGCAAGGAACTGGAATCGCTCTACCGGCACACGTCGCTGGCGCCGCCCGAGCATCCGCCCGCAACGTTCCCGAGCTGGAAGCCCAAGCGCGCGATCGACCACATCCTCGTTTCTTCGGAGATCGAAGTCGAACAGCGCTGGGCGCTCGCGCATCCAGTGTCCGACCATCTGCCGATCGCCGCGCGCGTACGCTTGCCCGCGCCCGTCCGCGTCGCCCGACCGCGCTCGTAGCAGCGCTGAAGACGCGCCCCGGCACGCGAAGCAACTGGGGCGACGACCTGACCGTACCCACGATCATCGCGTGGCAACGAGGCGTGCTGTTCGTGAAATGTGCGCCCCGGAATGGCCGCTTCTGGATTCTCCGACGTCGATGCGCCCACTGCACGCAACCTGCTTCGATGCAGCGATCATGGATCGATCGCAAAAAAAAGGCCGCCCGAGGGCGGCCTTTTCGTGAAGCCTTGCGCAACGATCAGAACTTGTAGGAAGCCTGCATGTAGACGAAGCGGCCCGGCAAGTCGTACGTACCCGCGTCGTAGCCGTTGAGCGTGCAGGTGTAGCAAACCGACGCCCGGCGATCGAACAGGTTGTTGATGCCCAGTTCGAGCGACAGGTTGTGCACGCCGATCGCGTTCGACCAGCCGACCTGAACGTCGTGGTAGAGCGCGCTGGGCATGTGGTGCGTGGCGCTCGCGTTCGGACAACCCGGGATGTTCGCGCCCGTGACCACCGCAGCGGCGCACAGCTCCTTGACGTTGTGGATGTAGCGCATGTTCCAGTTGGCGTCCCAGTCGCCGATCGTGTAACCGACCTGCGTGTTGATCTGCCATTTCGGGATCGCGCTGTTGTCGGTTTCGATGCCGACCTGGCGATTGGACTTGCTACCGAAGGAATCCACTTCCTCGTACTTGTGCACCCAGGTGCCTTGCAGCGATGCACGCAGGCGGCCGAAGCTGAACTCGTCGCTTGACCAGTTGATCTTGACGTCAGCGCCGTCGGTCTTGACGGTGCCGAGGTTGGTCAGCTGGTTGTTCGGCGGGTTGAGGTTGCCGCTCGCGGTACGCGTGAATGGTGCGCACAACGAAGGATCGACGCCGCCGGATTTGATGCAGGCATCGAGCAGCGCCTGGATGTCGCGCGCACCGATCGCGTTGGTGATCCGGTGGTTGTACCAGGTCAGGCCGAAGTCGAGGCGCTGCGTACCGGCGAGGCCTTCAGCCCAGCTCGGGCTGTAGACGGTGCCGAGCTGCCAGCTCTTGGACTTCTCCGGCTTGAGGTTCGGGTTGCCGCCGGTGATCGTCGTGATCTGCGTGTTGGCCTGCTCGAACGTCGGCGACACGCCCTGCGCCAAGCAGCCTGCCGCGTATTGCGGACCGGCCGGGCCGGGCGAACCCGTCGTGCCGCAAGGGTCGGTCAGGCTCGCGCCGAACTGGGTCAAGCCATACAGCTCGCCGATCGTCGGCGCGCGGAAGCCGGTCGAGTACGAACCGCGGAACAGCCAGTCCGTCGTCGGCTGCCAACGGAAGCCGACCTTGCCGGTCGTCTCGCCACCGAACGTCGAGTAGTCCGAATAGCGGCCGGCTGCGCTCAAGTCCAGCGATTCGAGCACGGGGATGTTGAACTCGCCGTAGAACTCGCTGACGTGGTACGCGGCAGCGACGGCAGCGGCTTGCGAGTCCTGCGAGTCGCCGCTCTGGCGCAGCGGATCGGGATCGAACGAGCCGAAATAGCGGCGATATTCCGCACCGGCCGCGAACGCGACCGCGCGCGAGCTGATGATGTTGAACAGGTCGCCCGACACGTTGAACGAGGCGAGATCGAGCTTCTGGTCGCTGCGATCGACCTGCGTGGCGCGGATCCAGTCGATCTGCTTCTGCGTCATCGGACGGCCCTGGCCGCCGAAGAGGTCGATCGGCACGCAGTTCGGCACCGCCGCGCAAACGTCCGGATCGCCCAGACCGAGCGCGAGATGCGAGAGATTGAAGCCGTTGTAGAACGTCTGGTCGGCCTTGTTCTCCGAATGCACGACGTTCGCGTCCCAGGTCAGGCCGCGGCCGACGTTCCACTGGCCGTCGAGGCCGGCGTTGAAGTACCAGGTATCGACGTCCTGATTGAAGATGCGCGGGCCGACTTCGATCGGACGCTTGGTGATCCAGCCGAAGTTGGACGCCGGGTCGAGATTGATGCCGAACGGGTTGTAGGGATTGCGCGCGGAGATGGTGATCGTATCGGCAATGCCGCCCGTGCCTGCGTACGGGCCGACGAAGATCGGCTCCGGCGCAGCCTGGTTTTCCGAGGTGCGGCTGTTGTACAGCGCGCGCACATGCAGCTTGGTGGTGTCGTTGAACGCGTAGCTGATGTTCGTGTAGATCGACTTGCGCTCGTTCGGCGTGAGCAGCATGTTGAACGGCGCAAAGTTGAAGCGCGAAGCGCCGCTCCAGTCATGGTAGGTGCCCGACGACGGATCGGCCGGATTCCACGACGGCGCCGTCGTGCCGCCATTGAGCGTGACGTCGTACCAGTTGTTCTGCGCGGCATCGCAACCGCCGTAGCTGTCGACCGGGCGCGACGGATCGCAGAACGTGAAACGTCCCTGCGGCGTCGCCGAACTGCCCGCGGCAAGACCCGCGTACGGTTCCGGCACGGCCGACTGCCACCACTTGCCCGAGCTGATCGAATCCTGCTTGAAGTAGCTCGCCGTGACGACGGCCGAGAGCTTCTCGTCGCCGCCGCCGATGGTCAGCGAGCCCTGCTTGGTGTCGCCGCCGAAACCGGAATAGCGGCCGAAGTAACCGGTCACTTCCGCGCCATCGAACTTCTTGCGCGTGATGATGTTGATGACGCCGGCGATCGCGTCGGAGCCGTAGATCGCCGAGGCGCCGTCTTCGAGTACTTCGATGCGCTCGATGATCGACACCGGGATCGTGTTGAGGTCGGCCGCGCCGCTCACGCCCGAGGCGGAGGACTCGTTGACCCAGCGGATGCCGTCGACGAGCACGAGCACGCGCTTGGAACCGAGGTTGCGCAAGTCGACCTGCGCGGAGCCGGCGCCGATACCGCCGCCGTCGGACGGAAAGCCGAAGTTGCCCGAGGAATTGAACTTGGCGTTGAGCGCCTTGCCGCTCGCGGTGAGCTGCTGGAGGATGTCGCCGACCGTCTGCAAGCCCGTGCGCTCGATCGTCTTGCGATCGATGACGAGCACCGGCGACTGCGTTTCGATCTCGCTCTGCTTGATGCGCGAGCCGGTGACTTCGATCGACTGCAACTGCTGCGGCTGCTCGTTGGCACCGGCATCTTGCGCAAGCGCAGGCACGGCATAGAGCGAAACCAGAATGGCACCCGCGAGGGCGCTGAGTGCAACGTGGACCTTACCTCTTGAACGCATGGAACTCTCCCGATTTCGATGCCAAGGAATACCGCGGTCGCACATGCGCAGAGCCGAGGCCCTACCCCAGCGCATGGTGTAAGAAAAATGTAAACGAACTGTTTGCGATTTGCTACAAATACCGCTCGGCCCGGAACGGCGACGCCGCGGTGGACGCCAGCGCTACACTGCCGGTTCGGACGATCGCCGAGGATTTGCATGCTTTTTCGCCGGTTCATGCATCGCTGGATGTGGTGCATTGCGTCATCGCTTCCCGCCGTCGCGCTCGCGGCCACGCCCGCCGCCGACCGAGCCAGTCAGCGCGAGGCATTCCGTTCCGCCCTCGCCGCAGCCGCCAAGCCGCCCAATGCCGACTCGCGCCACTGGGCCACGCTGCTGCGCGAAAGCCATTACCCGCTCTATCCCTACGTCGAACTCGCCACACTGCGCGCCAAGCTGGCGACGCATACGAACGCCGAGATCGACACCTTCCTCAAGCGCTGGCCCGACACGCTCGCCGCGAGCGACCTGCGCAAGGCCTGGCTGCGCGAACTCGCGCGGCGCAATGACTGGACTTCGTTCCAGACTTTCTACGTCGCCGGCGGCAACGATCTCGACCTGCAATGCGACGCGCGGCAGGCGCGTCTGGGCAACCCCGGCTCGCCCAAGGAAGCGTTCGCGAAAGACGTGCAGACGCTGTGGGCCGACGAACGCGACCTGCCCGCCGCCTGCGATCCCGTCATCGCCGCCGCACGCGCGCAAGGCGTTCTGACCGACAAGGACGTCTGGACGCGCATCGAACGCAGCGCCGAAGCCGGCAAGTCCGGCGCGGCGAGTTCCGCAGCCGCGTTGCTGGCCGGCGCGAACGCTGCCGACGCGCAACGCATCGCCGCGACCTTGCGCGATCCCGCCGCGCAACTCGCGCAAGCGAAAAACTGGGTCGACACACCCCGAACGCGCGACGCGATTGCGTGGGGCCTCGCGCGTTACGCACGACGCGACAGCGCCGCGGCGGAAACCTCGTGGGCCGATCTGCAACCCCGCTTCAAGTGGGACGAGACGCAGAAGAACCGCATCCTGCACGCGATCGCGCTGTACCGCGCGACCAGCTACTCGCCCGATGCGCTGGCGCGCCTCAAGGCATTGCCCGACGCGGCCGACGACGACGCCACGCGCGAGTGGCATGTGCGCGTCGCGCTGGCTGCCGGCGATTTTCCCGAAACGCTTGCCGCACTCGACCGCCTCACCGATGTGCAGAAGGCCGACGCGCGCTGGCGCTACCTGCGCGCGCGCGTACTCGGCAAGCTTGGGCGCGACGCGGAAGCGAAACCGATCCTCGCCGACGTCGCGCGCGAGGCGAATTTCCACGGCTTCCTCGCCGCCGACTGGCTCGACCAGCCCTATGCAATCTGCAGCGACACGCTCGCCGCCGACGAACGCGTCGAAGCAAAACTCGCACGGCAATCCGATCTCGAACGCGCCTTCGAATTCCGCGAACTCGGCATGCTCCACGACGCGCGCCGCGAATGGAGTTTCGCGATGGGCAAGCTCGCCGCCGACGAACGCCGCCTCGCCGCCGACTACGCGTTCCGCAAGGGTTGGTACGACCGCGCCGTGTTCGCGTTCTCCGCCGATCCGCAAACGCAGCGGCTGTACGAACAACGCTTCCCGCTCGGCATGCTCGACAGCGTGCGCAAGCAATCGCGCGACGCCGGCATCGATCCGGCGTGGGCCTACGGCATCCTGCGCGCGGAAAGCGCGTGGATGAGCGACGCGCGTTCGAGCGCGAACGCCTACGGCCTCATGCAATTGCTGCCAGGCGTCGCGAAGAAACTCGCCAAGTCGCTGGGTCTGCATTTCGGCAGCGCGAGCGACTTGTTCGACCCCGAATTCAACGTGCATCTGGGCACGCACTATCTCGCGCAGATGGCCGACGCCTACCAGGGCAGCCCGTGGCTCGCGAGCGCCGCGTACAACGCCGGGCAGGCGCCGGTCGGCCGCTGGCTCGACGCGCGCGCCGCGTTCGATCCGGACTTCTTCATCGAAACGATCCCGTACAAGGAAACGCGCGATTACGTCGCGCGCGTCATGGCCTTCAGCGTCATCTACGACTGGCGCATGAATGGCAAGGCGCTGTCGCTGTCCTCGCGCATGCCGAAGATCGGCCAGCCGTACCAAGCGCCCGACGCGAACACGCCGCGCAAGGCGATCGCGTGTCCGAAGCAGCCGGTCGAGACGCCCGAACCGCCGCCGGAAGAAGGCGCGACCACACCGCCCGCCGCCGCGGACACCAACGACGCGGCGCCCACTGCTGCCGGCAACGCGATCCGACACTGACGCGCGCGCCGCTCTGTCAGAATCGGATCATGCGCATCTACCTTGTCGGCGGCGCCGTCCGCGATCAGCTGCTTCATCGCGACGTCGTCGATCGCGACCACGTCGTCGTCGGCGCGACGCCGGACGAGATGCTCGCGCGCGGCTTTCGACCCGTCGGCAAGGATTTTCCGGTGTTCCTGCATCCGGAAACGCAGGAGGAATACGCGCTCGCACGCACCGAACGCAAGACCGGCCGCGGCTACCACGGCTTCGCCTTCCAAGCCGATCCGTCGGTGACGCTCGAAGAAGACCTCGCGCGGCGCGACCTCACCATCAATGCGATGGCACGCGGCGAAGACGGCGCGCTCGTCGACCCGTTCCACGGTGCGCGCGATCTCGCCGCGCGCGTGTTGCGTCACGTCTCGCCCGCGTTCGTCGAAGATCCCGTGCGCGTGTTGCGCGCCGCGCGATTCGCCGCGCGTTATGCGCCGCTCGGTTTCCGCATCGCCGACGAAACGCTCGCGCTGATGCGGCGCATGGTCGACGATGGCGAAGTCGACCATCTCGTGCCCGAGCGCGTCTGGCAGGAAACGCGCAAGGCGCTCGCGGAACCCGCACCGTCCGCGTTCGTGCGCGCGTTGCGCGAATGCGGCGCGCTGCGTGTCGTGTTCCCGGAAGTCGACGCGCTCTACGGCGTGCCGCAGCGCGCCGAGTTTCATCCCGAGATCGACACCGGCGTGCACGTCGAGATGGTGCTGGACATGGCCGCGAGGCTCGCGCCCGGCGACGATCTCGTCGCGTTCTGCGCGCTCACGCACGATCTCGGCAAGGCGCTCACGCCGCATGACGAGTTGCCGCGCCACGTCATGCACGAGCAACGCGGCCTCGCGCCGCTGCGCGCGTTATGCGCGCGACTCAAGCCACCGGCTGAATACGCCGCGCTCGCCGAACGCGTCTGCCGCCATCACCTGGAAGTCCATCGCGCGTTCGAGCTACGCGCATCGACCGTGTTGAAACTGTTCGAAGCCCTCGATGCGTTTCGCCGACCCGAACGCCTGCACCCGTTCCTGCTCGCCTGCGAAGCCGACAAGCGCGGCCGTCTCGGCTTCACGGACGCGGAATATCCGCAGGCGGAATTCCTGCGCGCCGCGTTCAGCGCTGCCGCAGCGATCGACGCCGCGCCGTTCGTCGCGCAAGGCCTGCGCGGGCCGGACATCGGTGAAGCGATGCGCAAGGCGCGCATTCGGGCCATCGAAACGATCGACCGCGGAAAATAAAAAAGCCCCGCCGAAGCGGGGCCTTGAAGGTTCGGCTGGCGACACCCGAAGCTCGGGCGTCGCCCTGGCCGCCGTTACAGGCGGCAGCCGTCGAAGCCGTTCTCGAAGACCAGATCGGTGTTCGTGCCGACCGAGAACGGAGCGCTCACCGCGCTCAGCGAACCGCTCGTCGCCTTCACGGTGAGACCCGAGGCGATCGTGTGGAACGATAGCGTGCTGCTCAGCGTTGCCACGCCGTTGCTGATCGTCACGCTGCCGAGGTCGACGCTGCCGCCGCAGGCGGCGATCGTGAAGTCGGCCGTACCGCCGACCGGCAGCGTGTTGCCGCTGCCGTCCTGCACCGCGACGGCGATCGTGCCGAGCTGGCCGCCCTGCACGAGGTTGGCCGGCTGCGTCGTGAAGACCAGGACGTTGGCGGCGAAGGTCGCGGTCACGGCGAGGCTCGCCGTCACGTTCGTGTCGGTGCGCGGGTTCGCGGTCGAACC
>JAKPAN010000256.1 GCA_029779475.1 Pseudomonadota bacterium | reverse complement strand
TCGGCTACTTCGGATCGCCGCTCGATGAGATTCCGTTTGACGAAGAGCGCGGCGTGATTCCGAACGAGCAGGGCCGCGTGATCGGCGTTGACGGCGCGCCAGTTCGGGGCGTCTTCGCGACCGGCTGGATCAAGCGCGGCCCCCTCGGGCTCATCGGACATACGAAGAGCGACGCCATGGAAACGATCGAGAGTTTGCTCGAGGATCGCGAGAACTGGTGGCAGCCCGAGCAGCCCGAGGCATCGGCTGTCGTCGAACTGCTCAAAGCTCGCCACGTGCCCTACACAACGATTGAGGGCTGGCACCGCCTCGACGCGCACGAGCTGTCGCTCGGCAGCGAGCAGGGGCGTGAACGCATCAAGGTCGTCTCTCGCGAAGAGATGACGAGCGTTTCGCGCGGCGAGTAGCGGCGCAGTTGCAGGCTTTCGGCGGGCGCGCTATTTAGACTGAGCTGGCGCCCAGCACGGCGGCGAGCGCCGTGAGGGTCTCGCTCGTGCCGCCCTCGATGCGCGAGCGCACTGACTCGCGACGGTCGATCTGTGTCGGCCCACGATTGATCACCGCGATCGGCAAGCCGCGCTGTTCGGCTCGATGCACCAGACGACTTCCGGTGTTCACGGCGAGCGATGATCCCGCGACGATCAATGAACTCGCTGCGGCAACAATGCGCTCGGCGTGCTCGAACACGGGGGTGGGCACGTGCTCCCCGAAGTAGACCACGTCGGGGCGAAGCATGCCCGCGCAGGCCGGGCAAACTGGCACACGCACGCCCGCAGTCTCGCTCACGTCGGCATCGCCGTCAGGGGTGATCTGTGCGCCAGCATTGCGGTCGGCGAAGCCGGGGTTCGCGACGTCGAACCAAGCAAGCACCTCGGCTCTCGTGAATCGATGACTCTCGGGCACGCATCGAATCGTCGCTCCGTTGCCGTGCAGCTCGGCAAGATTCGCCGTGCCGGCCCGTGCGTGCAGCCCGTCGACGTTCTGTGTAATAACGCCGCTCAGCCGCCCGTCGCGCTCGAGCGTCGCGACCGCGCGATGCCCCGCGTTCGGCTGAACGTTCGCGAGGCCCTGTGCGCCCACTCGCGCGCCCGCCCAAAACCTGCGGCGGTACGCGTCGTCGTTCGAAAACT
>JAKPAN010000250.1 GCA_029779475.1 Pseudomonadota bacterium | reverse complement strand
TCGACCCCATCGCGCGGATGGCGTCCGCGGGCGGGCCGATGAACACGACACCGGCCTCGGCGCAGGCCGCGGCGAACGTGGCGTTCTCCGACAGGAATCCGTAGCCGGGATGGATGGCCTGGGCGCCCGTTGCGCGCGCCACCTCGAGGATGCGATCGCTGCGGAGATAGCTTTCGCGCGCGGGCGCGGGCCCGATGCAGTGGGCCTCGTCGCAGGCTGCGACGTGCAGCGCACGCGCATCGGCCTCGGAATAGACAGCGACGGTGCGGATGCCGAGGCGACGCGCGGTGCGCGCGACGCGGCAGGCGATCTCGCCACGGTTGGCGATGAGGATCTTGTCGAACATCAGGAGAGACCGGAACGGGTGGTGGCTGCAACCGGCGCAGCGTGGACAGGTGCGGCACTGCGCGGCGCGCGGATCACTGCAGGCGTCGTCGAAGCGGCGCCGGACGCATCGCCAACGACGCGGCGGCGTCGCATCCGGCGCACCGCGGACGACGATTCGTGAACGACCATCGACATCACGGCAGCCAAGCGGCCCGCCGCTTCTCGAGGAACGCCATCACGCCTTCGCGCCCTTCGGTGCTGGCGCGCGTGTGGGCGATGCGGTGCGCCGTGATCTCCATGAGCGACGCGTCGATCGGCTTGTCGGCGACGGTCGAGATGAGGTCTTTCGAAGCAGCCAGCGCATGCGGCCCGCCCATCAGCAACTGCTCGGCGAACTTCGCGACGGTCGCATCGAGGGCGTCGGCATCGACGACTTCCGACACGAGCCCGAGGCGACGCGCCTCGTCCGCGCCGAAGCGCTCCGCGGTCATGAAGTAACGCCGCGACGCGCGTGCGCCGATGGCCTGCACGACGTACGGACTGATGGTCGCGGGGATCAGCCCGAGCCGCACTTCGGACAGGCAGAACTGTGCCTCGCGCGCCGCGACGACGATGTCGCAGCACGCGACGAGGCCGACGCCGCCGCCGAACGCGGAGCCCTGAACGCGGGCGATCGTCGGCTTGTGCATGCGATCGAGCGTGTGCAGGAGATCGGCGAGGCGCAGCGCGTCGCTCAGGTTCTCGGACTCGGTGTAGTTCGCCATGCGCTTCATCCAGCCGAGATCGGCGCCGG
>JAKPAN010000242.1 GCA_029779475.1 Pseudomonadota bacterium | reverse complement strand
GCTGTCGGTCGTATCGATCGTGCTCGGTGCGCTCCTCCTCGGTGGTCTCAGTTTTGCGCTCAAGCGCAGCATTAGCCGGGGGCTGGCCGGCATGGAGCAAACCGTCGCGCGCGTCGAGTCCGAACTCGACCTGACGACGCGCGTCGAACTGCGTCGTGACGACGAGATCGGCAAGATGGGCGCGGCATTGAACCGCCTGCTTGAACGCCTGCAGGGCAACCTGCAGAGCGTCGCCCGTGCCGCCGCGCAAGTTGCACAGTCGGCCGAAACGATGTCTAACGCGTCGAGGCAAGTCGCCGAGACTTCGGAAGCGCAAAGCGCCGCCGCCTCGGAAATGGCGGCCAGCATGGAAGAGCTGACGGTCAGCATCAACCACGTCGGCGATCGCGCCACGCATACGCGCGAACGCGTGGCCAGTGCCGGCAATCTGGCGACGGAGGGCGAGAACGTCGTCGTCGAAGCGGTCGGCGACATCGACACGATCGCCGCCTCGGTTTCCGCCTCGGCCGACATCATCAACAAGCTCGAAGCGCAGAGCCAGAAAATCGCTACCGTCGTCAGCGTCATCAAGGACGTCGCCGACCAGACCAACCTGCTGGCCTTGAACGCCGCAATCGAGGCAGCGCGCGCCGGCGAGCAGGGGCGCGGCTTCGCCGTTGTCGCCGACGAGGTGCGCAAGCTCGCCGAACGCACCGAGAAATCGACGCACGAGATCACCGAGACGATCGGTGCGATGCGCGCGGGCGCCCAGGACGCCTCGAACAGCATGCACGGTGCGGTCGAGCAGGTGACGGCGAGCGTCGCGCGCGCCGGCGGTGCCTGCAACCTCATTCGGCAGATCGGCGAGGGCTCGCGCGAGGCGGCCGGGATGGTCGGCGAGATCACCGACGCGATCCACGAACAGAGTTCGGCCAGCACCGCCGTTGCGCAATCGGTCGAGCGCATCGCGCAGATGGCCGAGCAAAGCACCGCGGCAGCTCGCGCCAGCGCGACCACCGCGCAGCAGCTCAATGCACTGGCGCGCGAGATGCGTCTGATCACCGACCAGTACCGGCTTTAGTGGCCAAGGCGAAGAATATTCAACAAAAGGGAGCAATTGAATGGGCGTGGGAAAAGCAGTAGTGGGTGGCGCTGTTGTTGTGGCTGCGGGTGTGG
>JAKPAN010000229.1 GCA_029779475.1 Pseudomonadota bacterium | reverse complement strand
AGCCTCGCCAACTTCCGCCAGACGGTGCAGGCGTTGTCCGAGCGCTCGCGGTCGATCCGCGACATCGGCGCGCTCATCAACGACATCTCCGACCAGACGAATCTGCTTGCGCTGAACGCGGCCATCGAGGCGGCCCGCGCCGGCGAGGTGGGGCGAGGCTTCGCAGTCGTGGCCGACGAGGTCCGGAAGCTGGCCGAGAAGGTGAAGTCCGCGACGTCGGTCATCGCGGAGGGCACGGACGAGATGATCCGTCTCGTCGATACGACCTCGCGCGACAGCGATCGCATCGGCGAGGACACCGACCACACGACGCGGGTCCTGCGGGATTCGTCGGACCGCTTCGCGAAGATGGTCGAGGACTTCTCCGCGATGAACACGCAGCTTCGGGAGATGAGCGGCGCGATGGGCGGTCTGCAGGCGGCGAACAGCGACATCCACACGCGCGTCGGCGAGATCCATTCGCTGAGCGGGACGGTGGCGACCCGCGTGCGGCAGAGCGTCGTGCACATGAAGGATTTCCGCGCGGTGACGGAACGCATGCTGGCGAACGGCGCGCGGTTCGGGCTCGGCGCGACGGTCTTCGACCAGCTCCGCCGCCGGCTCGGACAGTACCGGGACGACGTCCAAGGCTATCTCGAGGCGCAGCTCGTGGCAGGTGTGAACATCTTCGACCGTGGTTACAAGCAGGTGCCGGGTTCGGATCCGGTCAAGTTCAACACCGCTTACGACAGAGCGCTGGAGGCGATGCTGCAGAAGATGAGCGACGAACTGCTCGACGACATCCCGGCACTGCGCTTCGCGCTGCTCGTCGACGAAAACGGCTACGCGCCGACGCACAACCGCAAGTTCGCGCAACCGCCCACGGGTGATCGCGCCAAGGACCTGCTCACGAGCCGCGACAAGCGGATCTTCGACGACGACACGGCGATCAACGCGGCGCGCAGCCAGGAGCCGTTCCTGTTGCAGACCTATCTGCGCGATACCGGCGAGCTGCTGAACGACGCGTCGATGCCGGTGTTCGTCAACGGCCGGCACTGGGGCGCCGTC
>JAKPAN010000227.1 GCA_029779475.1 Pseudomonadota bacterium | reverse complement strand
TGCCGAGCGCGAGAGCAGAGGCGCCGAAGGCAAGCGCAGCGACGGCAAGGGCAGCGACGTGACGGCGACCGACCTTGGCGAGTGGGCGCGGGCGCTCGCCGACGAGTGCACGGCGATGCTCGCCGAACTCGAAGCCGTGGCGCCCTGGCTTACGCTGCCGGCCCCGCCGGCTGGCGCGCTGCTTTCCGCCGAGGTGAAAGTCTTTGCGGCGATCCCGACCTGGCGCGAACTCGGGCGGCAGAGCGAAGCGCTGGCAGCGAGCATCGCGCTGCGCCTGTCTGAAGCGGACGCTACTGAAGAAGTCCGCGACTGGCTCACGGCGCTGCAGCGCTGCCTCGGCGAAGCGCAGGCGCGGGGGCGCACGCTGATTGGCGCGTGCGAGGCGCTCGCGACGCAGGCCGCGCAATATGCCGAGGCCGATTATGACTTCCTTTTCGACCCTTCGCGACAACTCCTTACGATCGGATACAACGTCAGCGACCACCGGCGCGACGCGAGCTTCTACGACCTTCTCGCTTCGGAAGCGCGGCTCGCGAGCTTCGTCGCCATCGCGCAGGGGCAGCTGCCGCAGGACAACTGGTTCTCGCTCGGCCGCCTGCTCACCAACCCGGGCGGCGACCCTGTGCTGCTCTCGTGGAGCGGGTCGATGTTCGAATACCTGATGCCGCTCCTCGTCATGCCCGCTTTCGACGACACGCTGCTCGACGAGACGTGCAAAGCGGCGGTCGCGCTGCAGATCGCCTATGGCGCCGAGCGCGGCGTGCCGTGGGGAATGTCGGAATCCGGCTACAACACGGTCGATGCCCATTTCAACTACCAGTACCGCGCTTTCGGCGTTCCCGGCCTTGGCCTCCAGCGCGGCCTCAGCGACGACCTCGTCGTCGCGCCCTATGCCTCGCTGCTCGCGCTCACCGTCGCGCCGGAAGCGGCGTGTCGCAATTTGCAGCGCCTCGAAGCCGAAGGTTTCTCGGGCCGTTACGGTTTCTTCGAAGCCGTCGATTACACGCCGGCAAGGCAGCGACGCGGCCAGTCGCGCACGCTCGTCCTCTC
>JAKPAN010000222.1 GCA_029779475.1 Pseudomonadota bacterium | reverse complement strand
CGCGCTCGCCGACGATGCGGCCGATGCGCGTGGAGCCGGTGAAGCTGATCAGCGGGATGCGCTTGTCGTCGACGAACTGCGAGGCGAGTTCGGTGCCGGCGTCGTTGAACAGGAAGAAGATGTCCGGGAAGCCGCCGGCCTTGAGCGCCTCGTTGCAGATCTTCATCGAGGCGATCGCCGACAGCGGCGTCTTCGGCGACGGCTTCCACAGCGTGATGTCGCCGCAAACGGCGGCGATGAACGAGTTCCATGCCCATACCGCGACCGGAAAGTTGAACGCCGAGATCACGCCGACGAGGCCGATCGGATGCCACTGCTCGTACATGCGATGGCCGGGACGCTCGGAGTGCATGGTCAGGCCGTAGAGCTGGCGCGCGAGGCCGACGGCGAAGTCGCCGATGTCGATCATCTCCTGCACTTCGCCGTCGCCTTCCGGCTTGGACTTGCCCATTTCCAGTGCGACCAGCGAACCGAGCGCGTCCTTGTGCTTGCGCAGCGCGTCCGCGCACAGGCGGATCGCTTCGCCGCGGCGCGGCGCGGGCGTCGTGCGCCAGGTCGCGAAGGCTTCCTGCGCGCGCTTGACGATGGTTTCGTAATCGCTCGCGCTCGAGGCGTGGACTTCGGCGATGACTTCGTTCGTGCTCGGATTGATCGACTGCACGAGACCGGCGTCGGTCGTCTTCGACCACTCGCCGTGGCCGAGGTAGGTGCCGGAATTGGTCGGGCCGAGGCCGAGGGATTTCAGGATCTGCGCGGGCATGGGAACTCCGAAAGGGCAAGGCGCGCTGCAGCGCGCAGGGAACTGCCAATTGTAGCAGCGCCGCATCCGGCTAGAATGGAGCGTTGCACGGCCCCGTAGCTCAGCTGGATAGAGCGCGCCCCTCCTAAGGGCGAGGTCGCCCGTTCGAATCGGGCCGGGGTCGCCATTAAATCAATGGTTTACGAGTAAGAAAGAAAGAACGCTTGCATCGCAGGGACACTACAGGGACAATTTCCCCCAACATTCAGCTATTGGGGGCAGGTTGTGGCGACTATCGAGAAGCGCACTCGCGCTGGCGGAACCGTCTACCGCGTCAAGGTGCGGCTGCGTGGTCATCCTCCCGCCGATGCGACGTTCGAGCGCGTCACCGATGCGAAGCGATGGGCCGCTGAAACCGAGACAGCCATCCGCGCCGGCCGCTGGTTCGAGAATGTCGAGGCGAAGCGCGTCACGCTGACCGAATTGATCGACCGCTACGAGCGCGAACACCTGTCGTCGTCGGGGATCGCCACGAAGCCAGCTCGGGTTCGCAGGCTCGGGTTCTGGCGCGAGGAGCTTGGGGCACTGGTTCTTGCCGACGTGACGCCCGGCCGCATCGTCGAGGCGCGCGCCAAGCTGTTGCGTTCCAAGAACCGCGTCGGCGAGGTGTTCGCCCCCGCGACCGTCAATCAGTATCTAGCCGACCTTCGCCACGTTTTCAGCATCGCCAAGCGCGAATTCTCGCTGCTGTCCAACAATCCGCTGGCCGATATCCCGAAGCTGAAAGAGCCACGCGGTCGCGTCCGGTTCCTCACGCCCGACGAGCGCGACGCGCTACTGCGTGAGGTCGCGGCGCACTCCGACGTTCTGCATACGATCGTCGTGCTCGCGCTGTCCACGGGCGCGCGCAAGGGCGAACTGCTCAATCTTCGATGGCCTGACGTAGATTTGCGGCGCGGCACGCTGACCTTCCACCAGACCAAGAACGGCGAGCGCCGCACGGTGCCGCTGGTTGGCGTCGCCGCGACCGCGATGGCGTCGCATGCCAGGGTTCGGCGGCTCGACAGCGACCTCGTGTTTCCCGGGATCAAAAGGCGCCCGCTGGTCATCGACAAAATGTTCCACGAGGCGTGCGAGCGCGCTGGCGTAGGCGATTTCCGTTTTCACGATTTGCGCCATACGGCGGCGAGCTGGATCGCCATGAACGGCGGCACATTGGCCGAGATTGCCGAAGTGCTCGGGCACAAGACCCTGCAAATGGTTCGGCGCTACACGCACTTGACCGAAGGCCACACGCGCGGCGTTCTGGCGCGCATGAATGAGGCGATGCTGCGATGAGTCGCAAGAAACCTGTCGCCGCTGCACGAAGCGAAGCTGATTGGGGTTTCTCGCTCGTCGGAAACGAGGCCGAAAACCTGCGCGACGCAATCAATCATCAGCTCGATGCAGACGACCTTGACCGCGAAATGGCCTTGGCCGCTTTGCGCTGCATCGACTCCGCGCGGCAAAGATGGATTGCCGGGAATGATTGGCTCGCGCTCGCCGAGCTTGGCGTAGCGAACCGAGCGTTTGGCATCGCGCAGTATCGCGGCAGTCCCGATGCGCGCAGGGAAGTGCTCGCCGCGATAAGTGCAGCGGGCGGGAACGCCAAGAGGGAGAGAGACAGCGACGGGAAGCAGGCCGCGAAGAGCGGCGCGCTGGAACTCTGGAAAGAGCGCAACGCTGGAGGGCATCCGAAGCTGCGCACGGTTGAACAGTTCGCGACCGAGGTCATGCAGCGTTGGCCTGTGCTGACAAGCTCGAACGTCATCCGCCGATGGTCGGCGGAATGGTCAAAGACCGTGAGGGAAGGGCGCGATCCGACTTTGTGACTCTGCTGGCAGGGTTGCAATCGTGCGCGCACGGTAGCCGCGCCTCGCTTCCCGCTCCATAGATTGACGACCCACAAGCCGCGCCAATGCGCGGCGTATGAGGGTTGCAATCGTGGAATCCCCGCAATTCCTGTCTGTCGACCGGCTCGCCACGAAGTATCGCGACGCCGGATTCACCAAGGCCAGCATCCGCTGGATGCTGTTCAACCGCCGCACGAACGGACTCGATAGCGCCGTCGTACAGCTCGGGCGGAAAATCCTGATCGACGAAGTTGCTTTCGTGGCGTGGCTGCAATCGCAGCGCGGCGACCGGCGGGCCGCATGAGTCGACCCCGGACACGACGAAGCCCGGCGGGCACCGGGCTTCGAGATCGCAAGCAGCATCGTCTTGGGGGACGTGCCGATGTTAGCAGCGCAGGATGCCGGACGTCCAGCCGTCCAGACGGCTATACGTACAGCATGGGCGACGTGCTCGTCGCGCTGCTGAAGGATGGCCGCATATTCGCCGTGCGGCGCGAGGGCGAGACGGAGCCGAGCTACGTCGCTGCGGAGTGCCTTCGCGAGGTCGCCAGCGATCCGCGCGTTGAAACGATGTGGGTCGCGCCATCGCTTATGCGGCAGCATCCCGACTTGTTCGAGGTGTTCGCCGCATGAGCGACGACGCCGAGTTCTATCGCGAACTGGATGCGCTGGCATCACCGGCAGCACCCGCGCCAGTGCGCGCGTTTGGGCGCACCTACAACCCGGCCGGCGTGCTGCCCGAGGAATTGACCACGGCCGATCGCTGGATCGTCTGGAAATACCTCGCGAAAGCCAACGGTGGAAAGCCGACCAAGTTCCCGTGCACGCCCGAGGGCGGCTCGCTCGATGGTTGGCAAAGCGATCCGTCGCGATGGATGAGCCACGAGGACGCCGTCGCGGCCTACGAACGGAATCCGGCCTTGGCCGGCATCGGGTTCGTGCTGACTGCCGATCTTGGCATCGTCGGCGTCGACATGGATCACGTCATCGACAGCGATACCGGCGAGATCGCCGAATGGGCGCAAGATCACGTCCGCGACTTGGACAGCTACACCGAGGTTTCGCCGAGCGGGCGCGGGTTTCGGACATTCCTGCTCGGCACATTGCCCGATGGCTGCCCGCACAAAGCTGGCCACCGCGAAATCTACGATCGCGGGCGCTGGCTGACGATCACGGGGAACGTCTGGCACGACGCGCCGATCGTCGCGCGGCCTGCGGCTGTCGAGCGCTACATCGCAGCCATGCGCAAGCCTCGCGACGCGAGCGCAGCGGACGTGCACACAGGCGCATCCAGCGGCATCGCTAGCAATGCCGCGATGATTCGCAGCGTGCTGGCCGGCGACAACCTGCACGACTCGACGCGCGATCTTGCGTTTCGCTTGGTCGACGACGGACTCGCGCCGGCGAAGGTGGTCGAGATCGTGCGTGGCGTCATGGATGCGATGCCCGATCGCGGCGATGCTGGCCGCTGGCGCGAGCGCTACGCCGACATTCCGCGCTTGGTCGCGGGCGCGGTGGTCAAGATGGCGCCGAGTGCCGCCGCGCCGTCGGGATGGCGTCTCGATCGCGTCGGCACGCTGCTCGAACAACCGGCACCGACGCGATGGCTGGTGCGCGGCGTGCTCGAACAGGATTCGCTGGCCTGCCTTTTCGGGGCTTCCGGCAGCGGCAAGTCATTCGTCGCGGTCGACTTGGCCGCGAGCATCGCCACGGGAGCGCTCTGGCACGCTCACACGGCCGCGCAAGGGGCTGTCGTGTATCTCGCCGGCGAAGGGCACCACGGCCTGCGCAAGCGATTCCTCGCGTGGTCACGGGAGCATGCGATCGACCTCGCAGCCGCGCCGCTGTTCGTGTCCAGTGCGGCCATCGATGTGTCCGGCAGTCATACGCACGTCGTCGCTGCGATCAAGCAGCAATGCGACCGCCCCGCGCTGGTCATCATCGACACGCTGCACCGGCATCTTCCACCCGGCGGCGACGACAGCGCGACCACGGACATGGGCGCGCTGGTCGCGGGCGCGGATGCAATCCGCGAGGCGCTCGGGTGCGCGGTGCTGCTGGTGCATCACACCGGCCACGCCGCCAGCGACCGCGAACGCGGATCGAGCGTGCTGCGCGGCGCGCTCGATTGGAGCTACTCGCTTCAGAAGGGCGACGCGGGGCCGCTGATCTTCCAGTGCAGAAAGGCGAAGGATCACGAACTGCCGGAGCCGATGCAGTTCGCCTTGCATTCCGTCGAGCTTCCATGGCTCGACGACGAAGGCGAGCACGAAGTTTCCGCCGTGCTGCGCACGACCGGCACGACCGAGGCGGGCATGGGCGGCAATCAGCTACTCGCCATGACGAAGCTGCGTCGGATGGCCTACGAAGCCAAGGGCGAGCCGGTCACGGTCCGGGACTGGCGCAAGGCGACGAATATCGACCGATGGCGCTGGCGCGAAGTCGTCGCGTCGCTGGTCGAGCGCGGACAGATTTTCATTGAAGGCGATCACGTCCGGCTGTTGGAGCCGGCCACATAACCACGAGGGCAATTCCCCATGAGTACCGAAAACGTCGAAACAAACGCGCAGGAACCGGGCGAACTTGAACGCCTGCGCGCCCACAATGCCGAACTGCTCGGCGACATGAAAAAGCTGCGTGCCAAGCTCGCCACGCAGGCGACGGAGCTGGACGAGGCGAAGGCCGCACTGCACGCAATCCGAGTCGACGGCCCCGTCGGCGAAGCCATTGCCGAGGTTGCGGCCGTCTCGCCGCGCATCTTCCGCAGCGAGTTCGAACGGCACTACAAGTTCGCCGCTGGCGACGACGGTAAGGTCGCGATCCAGAAGCACGACGGCACTCCCGCGACGATCCAGCGCGGCGACAAGCGTGTCGCGGCCATGTTGAACGCGGCCGACCTGCGCGCACTGTGCGCAGCGACCGGCGAGGCGGCCACGTTCGATGCGCTGCTGCGAGCGGACAACAAAGCCGGTTCCGGCGCGCCGACCAACGGCGGCGGTCACATGCGCCAGTCGAAGCCGCAAGAACCGGCGCAGACGCAACCGGCATCGTTCGGGTTGCGTTGAGCCGTATGGCCGTCTAGACTGCCGAGGCGCGTTGCAGTAGCAGCGCGCCTCGGCCTGTAGGCCATCCTCGCAACATCGGCGCAGCGCGCCATCCCTTCGCCAGCGTCTGGCAACGAATCCCCCTTCGATCCAGACCGCGCAGATGCGCGAAGGAAACCCCATGGCTACCACGCAGCTTTCCGATGTTGTAGTACCCGAAGAATTTACCGACTACCAAGTCGCCAACAGCGTCGAGAAAACCGCGCTGTATCAATCCGGCGCGCTCGCAAAGAACGCCGCGATTTCCGACCAGCTCGGCGCTGGCGCGGCGAGCTTTACCGTGCCGTTCTGGCTCGATCTCGGCAACACCGAGGCGAACGTCGTCAATGACGATCCCGCCGCGTTTTCTGTGCCGAACAAGATCGGCAGCGGCAAGCAGGTAGTGCGCAAGTCCTATCTGCACAATTCGTGGAGCGCGATGAATCTCGCGTCTGAACTGTCCGGCAGCGACGCCGTTGCGCGCGTCAAGAGCCGCGTCCTCGATTATTGGAATCGACAGTGGCAGCGCCGCGTCATTGGCTCGTTGCGCGGCGTGCTCGCGAACAACATCGAGACGGCTGTAACCGGCGGCAACGATGGCGACATGGTGCTCGATATCAGCGCCCTGACCGGCGGCGCGGAGAAATTCAGCGCTTCGGCAGTCATCGACGCCGCTGCGACGATGGGCGACCGCGCCGACGATCTTGTCGCGATCGCGATGCACTCGGCGACGTACAACACGGCGCTGAAAGCCGACCTGATCCAGTTCCGTCCCGACAGCGAAGGCAAGCCGATCCGAACCTATCGCGGGCTGGCCGTCATCGTCGACGACGGGATGCCGGTCGCGGCGGGCAAGTACACGACGATCCTGCTCGGCGCTGGCGTTGTCGGCTTCGGCGCGACTGCGCCGCGCATCGCTGCCGGCACCGAAATCGAGAATCTGCCGAGCGCAGGCAATGGCGGTGGGCAGGCGGTGTTGCATAGCCGCTTCAATGTCGGCATCCATCCGCTCGGCTTCACATGGGTGGAGACGAACGTCGTCGGCGAAAGCCCGACAATCGCCGAGCTGTCGGACGCCGCGAACTGGAAGCGCGTCGTCGAGCGCAAGGCCGTTCCGCTGGCCTATCTCGTGCACAAGCTGTGACGCGCCGCGCTGCATACACCGGCACCGGGAAGCGGCCCCCGCAAGGGGCCGCAACGGTCATCGGCGACCTTGCGCGTGATGGTTGGAGCAAAGCCGGGATCGCGCGCAAGTTGGGCGCATCGACCGAACTGCTGACGGCATGGATGGAGTCCGATCCGAAGCTGCAAGCCGCATTCGATGACGGTCGCGAGCGGGAGCATCACGAGCTGTTCAACGCGCTCTATCGGCAGGCGATCGACGCCAAGAACACGACCGCTGCGATCTTCCTGCTGAAGGCCCGCCACGGCTACAAGGAAGGCGCGCAGGACGATCCCGGCAACCGCATCAACATCACGTTCGCGCTGCCCGGCGCGCTGCCGATGGAGAAATTCGTCGACGCCAACACGAAGGCGATCCATGCGCCGGCCAAGAAAAAGCCCAAAGCCTGAAGGCCAGCCGATCGCGCTGAACGATTTTCAGCGCCGCGCGCTGGAAGTCCCCGAGGAACTTGATTTGTTTCTTGGCGGCGGTCGCGGCGGCGGCAAGAGCTACGCGCTCGCGCTGCTGTGCCTGCGTCACGTCGCGCAGTACGGCGAGCGTGCGCGCATCCTGTACCTGCGCCGCACCTACAAGGGGCTGGCCGACTTCGAGCTGCTGACGCGCGAGTTGTTCGGCACCGTGTACGGTGGCCTGTCCCGGTTCAACGCGGCGGAACACGTCTGGAAGTTCGCAGGCGGCGGCTACCTCGAATTGGGGCAGCTCGAAAGCGCCAGCGACTACGCCAAGTATCAAGGCCGCTCCTTCACGCTGCTGATTGTGGACGAAGCGGGGCAGTTCCCAGATCCCGCATCGCTCGACATCATGCGATCAAACCTGCGCGGCCCGAAGGACATGCCGATCCGCATGGTCATCGCGGCCAATCCCGGCGGCCCCGGACATGCGTGGCTGGCCAAGCGGTACGTTTTCATGGCCGCGCCGTGGACGCCGTTCCTCGAGCCGCGCAGCAAGCGGCAATGGGTGTACTGCCCGTCGACCTTCGACGGCAATCACTTCATCGATCGCGACCAATATGCCGACCAGCTCGAAAGCTCGTGTCCGGGCGACCCGGAACTGCTGCGCGCTTGGACGCAAGGCGATTGGACAGTCGCGCGCGGCGCCTACTTCGCCAACGTGCTCGACGAGCCACGCAACGCTGTCGACCCGTGGCCGGCGATCCCGGAAACGTGGCGCACCTACCTTGCGCACGACTTCGGCAGCACCGCGCCGAGCGTGACCTATCTGGTCGCGGAGTCCACCGGCGGCATTGGCCCGGACGGACGAAACTACCCGCGCGGCTCGCTGGTGCTCGTCGACGAGCTGGCGACCGTGAAGGGCGAACAGCTCAACGTCGGGCTTGGCTGGACCGTCCCCGTGCTCGCCGAGGAAATCCGAGCCATGTGCGCGCGTTGGGGCGTGCGTGCCATTGGCTTGGCCGATGACGCGATATTCGCAAAGTCAGGCCATCAGGCCGGCAGCATCGCCGACGAGTTCATGCGTGCCGGCGTGCGCTTCGATCCTGCGAAGAAGGCCGACCGCCTGACCGGCTGGACGCGCATGAAACGTCTGCTCGCCGACGCCGGGAAGCCTGACGTTCCGGGACTCTACATCGCACGCACCTGCGGCTATTTCTGGGCCACCGTACCGACGCTGGCACGCGATCCCAAGCGCGTCGAGGACGTCGACAGCTCCGGCCCCGACCACGCAGCCGACGCGGTGCGCTACGGCTGTCTGCGGGCCGATCGAAGGGCGCGCGTGGAGCCGCTGCGCATCTAGTTCACGCCGGCCATCGCGGACTTCCATCACCTGCGGCGGCGGGGATGTTCGCGATGGCCGGCACCATGTCGCTTGACGCCGCGCCTGCTACGCTGCCGACATGCGGCGTACCGCGAAGGTTTCGTGTGGAGGCGCGCAGGGACATGGGCGGTTATATCGAGATTGAACTGTGGGAAGTCGGGCCGTGATCGTCAATGGAAGTGTTCTGGATTTACCTATTGATCGACAGCGCGAAATTGCTGCCGAAGAAGGCATGACGTTGGAACAGTGGCGAGCCGACGTGGCCAAAAGGCGAAAGGAAATCGACGCTTTCGTAGCCAAGCTCAACGCCAACGCCGTCCGCTACGAAGACCTGTCGTCGGAAGAGCGTGAGCGCTATGACCGCTTTCAGGCGCGCGTCGATGACGAGCAGTTGACGAACTCCGTGCTCGCGAAGCGCAAGGCGAATTCCGGAGCCTGATTCCGAATCCGACCAAATCGACTGAATGAAACCCCGCCTCGCGCGGGGTTTTTTGTGCCCGCTTGACGCCGCGCCCCGCACGCGCCAATCTGATCACGTCGCCGCACAATCGGCGACCGGGATTGGCGTCCCGATCTATGGCGCATCAAAGCGCCGCTCGTCCGATGCCGGCGCTTTTTTCATGCCCGTGTTTCGTCCGGGCGATGCGCGTCCGGCCTGTTCATGGCGGGCGGTGCGCGGGAGCCGCAAGGCTCGCCTGTCCATAGCAGGTACGCCAACCGCGCATCGTCCGCCACCTTGCGCATGGCGTCGCAAGCGGCGGAATCCAATCGACCTATGGAGTCCGAAATGAACGCAAAGAACCCCCGCAAGCCCACGCTCGCCGCGCTGATCGAACAGGCCGCGAACGCGACCGACACCGTCGCCATGGGCGACGCACTGACCGCGATCGTCACCGCGCTGCCGCACAACGCGGCGCCGCCGGAGGCGGTGCGCAACGCGCTGCAGCTCGGCATCGCGCGAATGGCGACCGCCGATGCGGAACCTGCCGAAACCTTCTTCGCCGACGCACGCTCGTTGCACGACACGCTCGGCGACCTGCGTTGCCGTCTCGAATGGCTCGACGCGCTCGCTGCGACCATCGAATCGACGCTGACCAATCCCGGCCACCGCAATGAAGCGGCTGCAATGTACCGGGCGCGCACGCTCGCCGGCCTCGCCACGTATCTGGCTGAAGATTCCGAAAGCATCGCCTCCACGGCGCTGGAAGACGTGCCTGCATCGAAGCTGTGGCCGAAGGCAGGTGCGGCATGAGCGCCGCGCCGATGGCGCGCACCACCGATCCGCTTTCCTCGCATCTCGCCGCTGGTGAAATCGAAGGCAGCGGGCGCAGGGCGTCGCAACAGGTCGAGGCGCTCGCGGCCGTGCGCAAGCATTCCGGTTCCACATCGCACGAGCTGGCCGAAGCCACGGGGCTGGATCGCTATGCACTCGCGCGTCGACTTGGCGAGGTCGAGGAACGCGGGCTGATCCGTCGCGGTGAGCTCCGTCGATGCGCCGTGTCCGGGCGGCTCGTGCTGACATGGTGGCCGGTCGGCGATCTGGAAGCGTGCGAAGCATGATTTTAGGTTCGCACGCTTTTTGCGTGCGAACTGACACCGTGCGAACGTGCGAAACGCCTATGTGCGAACGTGCGAAACGTACGATTTGCCCCGCTTTTGTGCCGTAGCGTGCGAAACCCGTCCCCCCCCCCTTTAGGGGGGACGGTTCGCTCGCACGCACGCACGGGGTCGCTGCGCTGGATCGCCCGCACGGTTGCTGTACCGAAGATCGAGGCCGCTGTCGTCGTGGTGCATGACGCCGACTGCCCGGCCGCATGCTTGAGAAGATGAAGGCGAAGGGGAAGCGCTAGGAGCGGCACGGATGCCTTGATGGCGACCCATCCGCGCTTTGGTGTGCGATGGCCTGTAATCGCGCCTGCGGCGCTCTACGAGGCATTGACGCGCTCTATCGACTGGGCTGGTTTCGATAGATGGTCGAAAGTGCGATCGCCCCTGCCGCGTGCATGAACCCCTTGGGCCGAAACGTCCGAAACGATCGGGGCGGTCGCGGGGACAGTGTAGCGCCGCGAACCCGCACACTACGCGACGGAAAAAAGCTGCGGTTGGGGACACTACAGGGACAGCACGCGCTGAGAATCGACAACATGCATCAATCCACGGCAACGCAAGAACCGCATGATTCCTGCGGTTTGACGTTGTGTAGAATTGTCGGTTATTGATCCGGCAGGACTCCGAAGGGCGAGGTCGCCCGTTCGAATCGGGCCGGGGTCGCCACCATGGCCTGCCGCGCAGCGGCGTCGGAAACTCGAATGCTGCACGGTAAGAAAATCGTCGTCGTGATGCCCGCGTACCACGCGGAAAAAACGCTGGCCGCGTGCCACGCGGCGATCCCGCATGACATCGTCGACGACGTGCTGCTCGTCGACGACGCCAGCGATGACGCCACCGTCGCCGTCGCGCGATCGCTCGGCATCCGCACGCATCGCCATCCGGCCAACCGCGGCTACGGCGGCAACCAGAAGACCTGCTACGCGCTCGCCCTGGACGCGGGCGCCGACATCGTCGTCATGCTGCACCCGGACTACCAGTACGAACCGAAACTCATCACCGCGATGGCGGCGATGCTCGCCTCGGGCGTCTACGACGTCGTCATCGGCTCGCGCATCCTCGGCAACACCGCGATCGCGGGCGGCATGCCGCGCTACAAGTACGTGTTCAATCGCGCGCTGACCGCGATCGAGAACCTGCTGATCGGATCGAAATTGTCCGAGTTCCATTCCGGCTATCGCGCCTTCTCGCGCGCCGTGCTTGAGACGCTGCCGCTGGCGGTCAATTCCGACGATTTCGTGTTCGACAACCAGATGCTCGTGCAGGCGCATGCGTTCGGCCAGCGCATCGGCGAGATTTCGTGCCCGACCAAATATTTCCCGGAAGCGAGCGAAATCAATTTCCGCCGCTCGGTCGTCTACGGTTTCGGCGTGTTGCGCGTCGCGATGACGTATCGCCTGTGGAAATGGGGCCTCGCGAAACCCAAATTGTTCTCGACCGATGCGGGCGATCGTCTCGCCGCGGTTCGCGCGGCCGATGCGTCGTGACGTGCTGACCTCGCGCGCACGGTCGCGCGCGGCGTGGCCGTGGTGGCTGCTCGGCATCGCGGCGCTCGCCGTCGGCGTTTTCCTGCGTGCCTGGCAACTGCGTTCGCAGATGCTGCTCGACGACGAATGGCATGCGGTGCGCATGCTCATCCGCGCCGACATGGACGGCATCGCCGACCATTTCGGTCTTGCCGATTACTGCATCCCGCTCACGCTCTACTACCGCTGGCTCTATGAACATGCCGCGCTCAGCGAATGGGCGATGCATCTGCCGCTGCTCGTCGCCGGGATCGCGCTGCTCGTCGTCGCGCCATGGCTGCTGCGTCGTTCCTTGCCGATCGCGACGAACGCGACCTGGGTCGCGCTGCTTGCGGTGTCGCCATTGCTCGTCTATTTCAGCCGCACCGCACGGCCGTATGCGCTGCTTGCGTTGTGCGGCGTGATCGCCTTCGTCGCGTTCCGCCACTGGTACGAGCGGCGCGGACGCGGCGTCGGCTGGGCCGTGGCGTATGTCGTCGCGACCTGCTTCGCGGGTTGGGCGCATCTGCTGTCGCTCGTCTTCACGCTGTGGCCGCTTGCCTGTGCGGGCGTGCTCGCGTTGGTCGCTTGCGTATCGCCGCGAACGCGCGCTGATGCATGGCCGATGCTGCGCCGTCTGCTGCTGCTGGGTGTCGTCGTGGCCGGCGTACTCGTTTGCCTGATCGCGCCGCCGCTCATCAACGACTGGGGCGCAATGGCCGGCAAGGCCGGCGCCGACAGCGTGTCGTGGACGAGCCTGTACCAGACGCTGCTCATGCAGTTCGGCATCGCCGACGCGTGGACGCTCGCGGCGTTGCTCGCGCTCGGTGCGATCGGCGTCGCGCGTGTGTGGCGCGACGAACGGTTTCTTGCCGGCAGTGTGCTCAGCGCGACGATCGTCGGCATGGCCGTCATCGCGCTCGCGCGGCCCGCGTGGGTGCAGCACGCGCTCGTGTACGCGCGCTACGCGACGCCGGTGTTGCCGTTCCTGTTGCTGTTCGTCGCGGCGGGCATCGTCGCCGTCGTCGAGCGCGTGCGTGTGCAAGCGGCCACGGCATCGTTGTGCGCGCTGGCGATCGGCTTGCTCGTCATGCGCGGACCATTGCCGTCGTGGTTCTACGCGCCGAACCAGTTCATGGGCCATGCGCTGTTCCAGTTCGACTACGACGCGCGCACGAATCCGTACGTGACGCAGCTCGAACTCGGCCCCGTGTCGCCATTCTTCGCGGAACTTGAGAAGAAACCACCGGGCAGCGTCACGCTCATCGAAACGCCGACACGCGCGCAGTCGAACTTCGTGCCCGATCCTTGGCTGCAACGCATCCATCGCCAGAACGTCAAGTTCGCGCTTGCTGCGCCGGTATGCGGCGTCGGCGACTGGGACGAATTCCCGTACACGGCAACCGGCACACGCTTCGCGCGCATCGGCAAGCTCGGCGACATCCTCGACGGCGCGACCTGGGGCGCGGACTACCTTGTCCTGCGCATGCATCCGTGGACGTTGCCGCCGGGCAAGGATTTCCCATGGCCGGTGGCGTGGCCGGACATGGCCGCGTGCGAGGCGAAGGTCGAAGCGAAGCTCGGCGCGCCGTTCTACCGCGATGACGCGATCACGGTGTTCGCGTTGAAGCCCGCGCGCTGATTCAATCGTTCAGCGCGGGTGCGACGGGTTTGAATTCGACCGCGGGCGCCTGCGGCAGCGCCGCGCTCCAGCGCGCGAGCTTGGCCTCGATGCTCGGCGATGTCGCGATCTGCGGTTCGGAATGCTCGACGCTCGCGTCCTTCTTCGCGTCTTCGTCTTCCCATTGCGCCACGGACTTGCGCGCGAGGTCGAACGCCTCGCGCAGCGAGGTCGTGCGGTTGAGCGCGTCGACGAGGAAGGCCTTGCCGAAATAAGTGATGTCCGAATCCGTGCCGCAGCCGAACGAGGTGCGATCCGCGCGAGCGGAGGCCATGACCAGCGTCGAGTCGTCGCGCAGCGCGTCGACGAATCCGCCCGAATAGCAGGCATTGACGACGACGACCTTCCAGCGCATCGACGGCGTCGTCTTGAAGGCGTCGGCAATGTCTTCGGGCGCGATCTGGTTGAGCGGCATGGGGTCGAGATCGACGAGCAGTTCGTGATCCCGCGATCCGTGCGTGGTGAGGTAGAGCAGCACGATGTCCTGCGCCGGATCCATTTTCTTGGCGATGGCGTCGAGCGCGCGATGCAGGTTCGTCCACGAGGCGAGTGGGCGCGTCGTCACGGTCGCCGCGTTGTTCTCGAGCACGACGACATGGCCGCGCGCGTCGAAGCGCTGCTCGAACAGTTGCCGCGCGTATTCGGCTTCGTTGCGGAACACGTCCTCGCCACCGTCGCCGGCGAAGGCGACGACGTAGAAATTGGGTTTCCCCGGCGTGCGCGGCACGAGCTTCGCGAGTTCCGCATCGAGCAATGCAGGCTGGTCGTACATCGCCTGTTCGGCGTCGAAGGCGGGTGTCTCGTCGTCGCCGGAACCTGCATCGTCATCGGACGGCACGGAAATGCCGGATTGCTCGATCGCGGCTGCGATGTCGGCGACGGTGGCCTGCTGGGCTGTTCCGATCGTCGGCGCCGACGGCAGCCACCACCAGCTCGCCGCCGACACGGCGTAACCGAGCACGCTCGCGAGCACGACGCGCCCGAACACGTGCGGCATCAGCCAATGCGCGACGACGAGCAGGACGAAGAACCACCACGTCTGCCCGAGCAACGCGACACACAACGCGAGCAGGCCGTGGTCGTGCACCTGCAGCGCATCGCCGATGTGGTGCAGCGGCCAATGGACGGCGACGGCGACCATGATCGTCGCTGCGAGCAGCGTGCAGGCGACGCCGGTCGCGACTTCGCGGCGTTGCGCGAAGTACGCGAGCAGCCAGCCCGCGATGTAGGTAAGCAGCGCGTCGCAAAGCACGACGAGCACGCCGCCGGCGTTGAAGCGCCACGGCTGTGCCGCGTCGGAGGCGTCGATGACGAGCGAGACGGCGAGATACGTCGCCACCAATGCGACGAACAAACCGGCGCCGCCGAGCAGGGCGCGGCCGCGCGGCGCGCGAAGCACGGCGGCGCGCAGGCCGTCGAGGAGCGTCTGCAGGAGATATTTCACGCTGGAATCCGGGTGCGGGCGCCGCACGGAGCGTTTCGGCGCAGGGCGCCATTATCCGTGGCGCATGGCATGTGGGGGAATAGCGTTTCGGCGGATTCAATCCGCATCGACGGCGTCGAAATCCGCGACGCAGCGGTGCGCGCCATCGACGGGACAAGTCCCCGGCGCGCGTGCGAGCAGCGTCGTGTGCAAACCGGCAGCGCGGGCGGCGTCGAGCTCGGCGGCGATATCGGAGAGGAACAGGATCGACGACGGCGCGACGCCGATCGCCTGCGCGATGCGCGCGTATGAGGCGGCTTCGCGCTTCGGCCCGGTTTCGGTGTCGAAATAGCCGGAGAACAGCGGCGTCAGGTCGCCCGCTTCGCTGTAGCCGAAGAACAGCTTTTGCGCGGGCACCGAGCCGGACGAGTAGACGTAGAGCGTCTTGCCGGCGTCTTTCCATCGGCGCAGGCGCGCGGCGACTTCCGGGTAGACGTGCGCGCGGTATTCGCCGCTGGCGTAGCCGTCTTTCCAGATCATGCCTTGCAGCGCCTTGAGCGCGGTCGACTTGCGGTCGGCGTCGATCCAGCCGACGAGCAGGTCGATGATTTCCTGGCGCGTCGCCGAGACGAGTCCGGCTTCCTTCGCGGCCTCGTGCAGCCAATGTTGGACTTCCGGTGCGTCGCCGTGCGTTTCGACGAAGGCGGGCAGGCGCTTGCGCGCGTACGGGAAGAGCACATCCTTGACGAAGTCGATCGAACTCGTCGTGCCTTCGATGTCGGTGAGGATGGTCGTGATCACGGATGAACCTCGCGCGTGACGTTTCCATGTTCGACGTTGTCGGCATACGCGCTTTCGATCGCACGCTTGGCGTCGAGCGGATCGGCGAGCCGCGAGAAGATCATTGCGGTTTCGCCGCGGCCGGTGAGGACGACGTCGCCGTAGCCGAACAGTCGGCCCCACGTGGTCTGGCGCAGGTCGATCGTTTCAATGGAAGCGAGGCGCAACTCCGTCGTTTCGCGGCTGAGGATGCCGCTCTTGCGCACGACGCGGCGATTCGTCACGCCTTGCTCGATCGCGCGCAGGCGCAGCCATTCGTAAAGCGCGCCGAGCAAGGCGATGCCGAGCGTCGGAATGGCGAGCACGAGAAACACGATGAGCCGCCATTTCGCCGTCCAATGCAGCGAAAAACGCGCGACGATGGTTTCGCCCGGTGCCAGCGATTCGTCGAGATAGCTCATGCCGCGACGGCCTTCGCGGACGCGTGCGGCGTCATGCGCGGAAAGCGCTGCGCGATGTCGTCGCCGGTGAAATTCGCGACCCAGCCTTCCGCGTTGGTGAACAGGCGGATCGCGACGAAGTAGGGCGATTCGCTCATGTCGAACCAGTGTCGTGTGCCGTCGGGCACGCCGATGAGGTCGCCGCTTTCGCAGAGGATTTCGTAGACGCGGCCGTTAATGTGCAGCGTGAACTGGCCCGAGCCGGCGACGAAGAAACGCACCTCGTCCTCGCTGTGCGTGTGCTCGTCGAGGAATTTCTTGCGCAGCGTGGCGCGGTCGGGATGGTCGGGCTTGAGGCTGATCACGTCGACGGCACGATAGCCTTCCTCGCTCATGAGACGGTCGATGTCGGCGCGGTACGCGGCGATGACGTCGTCCTGGCTCGCGCCGGGCGCGATCGGCTGGTTCGCCTGCCATTGCTCGAAGCGCACGCCGACCTTGCCGAGTTCGCGCGAAATCCCGGCGAGCGTGTCGAACGTGCCGAGCGCGTCGGTGCTCGTGTCGTCGTAGATGCGCAGGCGGCTCATGGTCGGGTTCCTCGCAGTGGGATCAAATCGAGTTCGCATTCGAGCAGGAATTGCAGCGCTTCCAGGTGACGGCGCGTTTCCGGCATGTCATTGCCCCATGTGTAGATGCCGTGGCCGTCGATCAAGTAGCCGTGCAGCGGTTTGCCCGAATCGAGCCAACGGTCGACGTCGCGCACGAGTTCGGCCATGTCCTGCGTGTTCGGGAACACCGGCAGTTCGAGCACGCTCTCGTGCGTGGTGTAGCCGCTGATCGCCTTCTGCAATTCCCAGCCTTCGAAACGCACGACGCCGCGTTCCGCGAACAGCCGAGAAGCCACCGACTGCGCGCGCGAATGCGTGTGCAGCACCGCGCCCGCATTCGGGAAGCGGCGATAGATTTGCGTGTGCAGCGCGGTCTCCGCTGAGGGACGTGCATCGGTGCCGACGGCGTTGCCGTCGAGGTCGACGACCATGATGTCGTCGACGCCGAGCTTGCCCTTGTCGCGGCCCGAAATCGTCACCGCCGCGTGCGTGGCGTCGAGCCGCATCGAGAAATTGCTGCTCGTTGCCGGCGTCCAGCCGAGCGCGCCGAGCGCACGGCCGGCTTCGGCGATCTGGTGCGCGCAGGATTCGAGCTTGGCGCGGTCTGCGAACGGCATGGCGATGTTCTTTCTCGATGCGGAAACGTGGCTTAGTGTAGCGGACGTCCATTCCGCCGCCGTAACGAATCGACATGCATTCATTCCGGCTCGGCGCGCGTCTCGGCAGGTGAGACGCGCGCTGTCACAATGGCGGCGAGCTCCGCGAATCGAAAATCACCGTGCCGAACCTGACGTCCGATCTCCTTGCCATCCTCTGCCTGCTCGGCGGCTTCGTCGTCGGCGCCATCGTCTTCCTGTGGCTCGCCTCGCGCTGGCGGCGTGAGGCGCACGCGGCCGGACGCGCGAGCCGCGACGCCGAAATCGCCGCTCTCGCCAGCCAGCGCGACGCGGAAGCTGCACGCGCCGAAGCCGCCGCCGCGCGCATCGAACGTTTCGAACGCGACTGGACGCAGGCCGAACAGAACCTGCGCAAGTTCTCCGCCCACGCGGCCGCGCAGCAGGCGCAGGCGGAGCGCATCGGCAACGAACTCGCCGACGTGCGCCGCGTCCGCGACGACGCGCAGGCACGTCTGGTCGAACTCACCCGCAAGCACGCCGCGCTCGAAGCAGGCGCGCAGGCGCAAGCACAGGCCGCCGCCGAAAAATTGCAGACGCTCGAACGTGCGGAAGTGCGCTTGCGCGAGACGTTCCAGAACCTCGCCAACCAGATCCTCGATGCGAAGGCCGAACGCATCCGCGAGCAGAACGCAGAACAGCTCGGTCATCTGCTTGATCCGCTGCGCACGCAGATCGGCGATTTCCGCAAGCTCGTCAGCGATTCCTACGAGAAGGAAAACAACGCGCGCGTCGCCTTGCAGACGCAGGTCAGCCAGCTCGCTGACCTCAACCAGAAGCTCTCACACGAGGCGAACAGTCTCGCCCGCGCATTGACCAGCGAAACCCGCACGCAGGGCTATTGGGGCGAATTGCGCCTGGAACGCCTGCTCGAATCGTCGGGACTCGCCAAAGGCAGCGAGTACGTGACGCAGGAAAGTTTCACCGACGCCGACGGCGATCGTTATCGCCCCGATGCGATCGTTCGCCTGCCCGAAGGGAAGGACGTCATCATCGACGCCAAGGTCTCGCTCAACGCCTATCGCGACAGCTGCGACGCGAACGACGACGCCACGCGTGAGCAGGCGCTCGCGCGCCATGCGAGCGCGTTGCGCGCGCATGTGCGAGGACTCGGCGACAAGAATTACGCGCAACTGCAGGGCGTGAACGCACCCGACCTCGTGCTCATGTTCGTGCCGGTCGAAGCCGCATTCCTCGAAGCATTGCGCCGCGACACTTCGCTGTACGAAGACGCCTACGCGCGCAAGATCGTCATCGTCGGGCCGAGCAACCTGCTCGCATCGCTGCGCCTGATCGCGCATCTGTGGCGCACCGACCAGCAGAACCGCAACGCGCGCGCGATCGCCGAACGCGCCGCCGTGCTCTACGAGAAATTCGTCGGTTTCGTCACCGACCTGCTCAAGGTCGGCAAGTCGCTCGAAGACGCGCAGGGCCAATACCGCAGCGCGCTCGGCAAGCTTTCGCAAGGGCGCGGCAACCTCGTGCGCCAGGCCGAGATGTTGCGCGAACTCGGTGTCGCGCCGTCGAAGCAGTTGCCTGCATCGCTGCTCGATGTCGCCGGGGATGAAGGGGATGCCGACTCGCCATCAGCCGCTGGCGACGAATGAAAACGTTCGTGGCGATGAATCGCTTTCGTTGACTTCGCCCGTTGCGCGGCGTAGTCAAGTCGCGGGCGATCCGCCCGATCGGGAGACGTGGCATGAGCGCGATTTTTTCGACGTCGATGGGCAAGGCGTGGTGGCTGCTCGTTGTGTACGGCGCGATTTCCGCGCTGTTCGGGATTTCCGCGCTCGTCCATCCGGCAAGTGCCGGCATCGCGCTGGCTTGGGCGATCGGCGTGATGGCGCTCGCCGAAGGCATCATCAGCTTCGTCGCGTTGTTCGACGCGTCGGTGCGCGTGCCGCGTGGTTGGCTCGTTTTCTACGCGATCGCCTCGATCCTGTTCGGCATCGTCGCGATCGTGCAGCCGGCTGCGATGGCGGGCGCGTTGATCCTGCTGCTCGCGGCGTGGCTCGTCGTCGCCGGCATCTATCGCATCGTCTTCGCGATCCGCGTGCGCAAGCATGTGAGCAATGAATGGATGATCGCGCTCAGCGGCGTGCTCGCGATCGTGCTCGGCCTGCTGCTTGCTGCGTTTCCGCTGGCCGGCCTGATCGCCGCGATGGTGTGGATCGGCATTGGTGCGCTCGTCTACGGCGTGTTGCAGATCGCCGCAGGATTGAAGCTGCGCCGGCTCTGAGCCGTCGATGGATCGAGGGCGCCGGCCGCCGGCGCTCTTGCGCCGCGGGCATGTCGCGGGACATGGTGGGTGGTTTATGCCGTCGCTGCGGTGGGTTTGGGCATCATCTGCGTCCATTGCGGCCGCATCGACTTGCGCTGCGGCGGAACGCGCTACCATTCGGCATCGACTGACGGTGGCAGGCAAATGCCGGCGCTCGATGGTTTCAGGGGGACGTGCGCAGGCCGGGGGATTTCGTGAGCGATGTTTTCCGCATCGCCACGGCACCGACGGTATTCGGTCGGGCAGGCGCGCACGTTGCGGGATCGCGAAATCCACAGGGGAAAACCACGAATGAACAAGTTCAAGAGTTCATCGGGCGCCAAGCTCGATGTGCGTCCGCTCGCGGCCGCGATCATGTTGGCCGTCGCAGTGGGCGAGGTGTCGGCGCAGGCGGCGGATGTCGAAGTCAAGCCGGCGACCGGCGGCAATTTCGTCGTCAAGGATTCGACCGGCGCGACCGCGCATTTCGTGGTCGGCGACGACGGCAAGGTGACGATCACCGGCCTGCCGGGTTCGCCGCCGCTCAATTCCCCGGTGTGTTTCGACCCCACGAGCGGACAATTGGGCAGTTGTTCATCGCTGGTCGGCCCCACCGGCCCGACGGGGCCCATCGGAGCGACGGGCGTTACCGGCCCAACGGGCGTTACCGGCAATCCGGGCCCAACAGGCCCGACCGGCGTCACCGGCACGACGGGTGATACCGGAGCGACCGGCGCTACCGGCAGTACGGGCCCAACGGGGCCGACCGGCACGACCGGCGTCACCGGTCCGACGGGAGATATCGGAATCATCGGAGCCACCGGCAATACCGGAGCAACCGGCCCGACGGGTGCGATAGGGGCGATCGGAGCAACCGGCCCTACGGGCAATACGGGTACGACAGGCCTCACGGGCAACACAGGCCCGACGGGAGTCACTGGCCCGACGGGTTCGACCGGCGCGACGGGCAACACCGGGCCAACCGGCGGCACCGGCCTCAACGGCGCAGTCGGCCCCACCGGCCCGACGGGACCAACCGGGGTGACGGGGCCCACCGGGCCGACCGGCGTGACGGGAGTTACGGGTTCGACGGGCGCGACCGGCGCCGCCGGAACCGGCCCTATCATCAAGGACGCGAACGGTGTTGCGCTCGGCGGATTGCTCTCGTTCGGGAACGGACCATCCACTGTTTCGTTCACAACGCAGATCTGGGTCTACACCTCGGCCAAATACACCGTCGGCATCGACATGACAGGCACGCTGATCACGCCGACGCAGATCTACTACATGGGCGCCAATTGCACGGGAGCGGCGTATCTGAACAGTGGCGGCACCGTTCCGCGTTACATGTATGGAAAGGGTGCATTCTGGTCCACGGCCAACAAGCAGCTGTACATCTCCACGGCCGCGTCGATCGATGGAGACGGTCGCGCCGTCGCTGTCACGGGCATTTCCTACACGACTCAGGAAGATCCTTCGACCGGAGCTTGCACGGCAGCGAGCGGTACGCCGGCAAACAAGTACATCTTCCCGCTGACGACCACAGCGCAGACGACGATCGGCTTGCCCGCGCAATTCAGTACCACGCAGAACGTCAAGACGCCGCTGCAATTCCCGTGATGATCCGCATCCGCCGGGCCGAGCATGGCCCGGCGGATGCGTTGCGGCTTTGTGTTCGCGCGATCAGCGTTCGCGCGCCGCGTCCGGGGCCGGCGTCTTGTCGCGATACGCGCACAAGTCGCGGATCGCGCAATGCGGGCAGTCGGGCTTGCGCGCCTTGCACACGTAGCGGCCGTGCAGGATCAGCCAGTGGTGCGCGTCCTGCTTGAAGTCGTCGGGCACGACCTTGTTCAACTTGTCCTCGACTGCGCGCACCGTTTTTCCCGGCGCGAGTCCGGTGCGGTTGGCGACGCGGAAGATGTGCGTGTCGACCGCAATCGTCGGTTCGCCGAACGCGGTATTGAGCACGACGTTCGCGGTCTTGCGGCCGACGCCTGGCAGCGCTTCGAGCGCTTCGCGCGAGCGCGGCACTTCGCCTTCGTGCTGTTCGACGAGGATGCGGCACGTCGCGAGGACGTTCTTCGCCTTCGCGTTGTAGAGGCCGATCGTGCTGATGTGACGCTTGAGTCCGTCTTCGCCGAGTTCGAGCATCGACTGCGGCGTATTCGCGACCGGGAACAGTCTTTTCGTCGCCTTGTTCACGCCGACGTCGGTCGCCTGCGCGGAAAGGATCACCGCGACGAGCAACTCGAACGGCGTCGAGTAGACGAGTTCCGTCGTCGGATGCGGATCGAGGTCGCGCAGGCGGCGGAACAGTTCGACGATCTTTTCGCGCTTCACGGATTTTCGCCGCTCTTGCGCGCGCGCCCGCGCGCGATGGCTTCGAGCACGGCCGAGCGCGTGATCGGCGTGTTGCCCGGCTGTTTCGGAGGCGGGATGTCGTTTTCCCTGTGCTTTGACGAAGATGCCGGGGCGGCGTCAGCAGTGCGTGCTGTCGAGTCAGCACCCTCTCTCCTCGGCGGGGCGAGCTTCAAATTCGCCGCCGCGCGCGCACGGCGCGCATGGCGCGCATCGAAGCGTTGGCGAGCCGTCGCCGCGCGCGCGAGCACGCCTTCGCGCGCGAGCGGCAGCGCAGCCGTCGGCACGAGCGCGATGCAATCGACCGGGCAGGGCGGAATGCACAATTCGCAACCCGTGCACTCGTCGGCGATCACCGTGTGCATGCGCTTGGCCGCGCCGACGATCGCATCGACCGGGCACGCCTGGATGCATTTGGTGCAGCCGATGCAGAGGTCTTCGTCGATGAGCGCGACGATGGGCGGCGCCTCGACGCCGTATGCCGGATCGAGCGGCTTGTTCTTGCGGTCGAGCAGCGATGCCAGCGCGGCCACGCCGTCGGTGCCGCCGGGCGGACATTGATTGATGTCCGCGTCGCCGCGAGCGATCGCGTTGGCATAGTCGCGGCAGGTCGGATAGCCGCATCGCGTGCACTGCGTCTGCGGCAGCAGCGCGTCGATGCGTTCGGGCAGGGAGAGGTTCGACATCGGCAGACGTGTACGGGAACACCGCCACCGGCGTCAACGTGTTGCGGACTCGGGGCGGCGGAGCGATCGCGGCATCGACGTGCTGCCGCGATCGTTCCTCGGCGGTGCCGTGCGCTATTGGATCGAAACCCCGCCGCTCCAGTACCCGGAAATCGCGGTGCTCATGTCTATACCTGCGGTCACGGTGGCCGAACCGACGAACAGCAGGCGCGTCTGCGCGGCAACGGGAATCGACAAGCCCGTGATGACTCCGTTCGACGCCGCGCCAATGGCCAAGATGCCGGTCATCGCTGGCGCCAAAGTGACCGTCGCTCCCGGAATGGGCGTGAAAGTGTTGTTGGGCGTCGTGGAGGCATAGAGCTGGCCTTGCAAGGAAATGGTCGTGCCGATCAGGGCAACCGCCGTCGTATTGCTGAAATAGGCCGTAATGGAGGTGATCGTCCCATCGCGAGGCATGCTGAACGCGAAGTTGACTGGAACGCCCGAGCCGCCGGTCAAGTCGATGACTCCGCCGCCCGTGGTGACACCCTGTGTGCAGTTGCCGAAGCCTGCGAGGACGCTGGTGTTGAGGATGCCGCCGAGCGTCGTCGTGGCCGTGCAAGGCGCGCCGGAGGCAAATGGAATGATTGCGCCATTGCCCGAGGCGCCGGTCACGCCCGTCGCTCCCGTGGTGCCGGTGGGGCCTGTCGTGCCGGTCGGTCCGGTAGCACCCGTGGGGCCGGTGGGGCCCGTGACTCCGGTGGCTCCTGTCGAACCAGTCACGCCGGTAGAACCCGTGGCGCCGGTCGGTCCGGTGACGCCCGCCGTACCCACAGGTCCGGTGGCGCCGATCGCCCCCGTGGGACCTGCAGGCCCGGTCGGTCCGACGTTCGCGCCCGGCACGCACGGCCCGAGCACGCCACCACCGGAGAAGCACAGCGGCAAGCCTTGCGTCGTCGCGGCGGAGAGGTTCGAGATCGTCAAGTTGCCGTTCGCATCGACTGCAAAAAGAGGTGCGTTGGCCGCGTTGTTGACCACGAATCCGCCGCCGGCAGGCGCGGTCACGGTAACGTCTTGCGCGAAGGAAGACGACGCGAAGAGAGCGCCGACGATGGCGCAGTAAAGCGGAAGGCGCGAGCAGCGGACAATCGTCATGGCTGGATTCCCCTGTTGGAACGAAATGTGGACAAATGGAATTTGTCCACGCATAGCCGCCTGAATGCTAGAGGCTGGCGCGCACCGGGTAAACGGTTTCGCGCGGGCGCTTCGGCGGCACGTGGTCTGACGCACCGCTTCGTTCAGGCGGGATCTTGGCGAAAGATCGCCTCCGCTTCGCTGACCGAACGCGCCAAGGTATCGAAGCGCATGCGCGGCATCGCGAATGCACACGCGCAGTCCGCGCAGCGATGACGCGATCCGAGCCATCGGGCAACGATCAAAGGCAGCAGTGAAGCCACGCCGGCGAGCCACCCTCCGTAGGGCGAAAGCATGACAGCGAGCGGAGCAACCAGCGACGCGATCGCCGCGCCGAACACGCGCCTAGCCAGCCGCGGATCGTCATCGACCGCCGGCGCCATGGCCTCCGCACGGCAGGGCGCGAGGCGCCTCCGTCACTTCACCGTCGCGCCCGGTATCGCTCCGGCGTCGGCGTCGAGCAGGAAAAGGTCGGCGCCGCCGCTGCCGGCCGACAGGATCATGCCTTCCGAGGTGCCGAAGCGCATCTTGCGCGGCGCGAGGTTGGCGATGAAGACGACGTTGCGGCCGACGAGTTTTTCCGGTTCGCCGTAGGCGGCGCGGATGCCGGAGAAGATCTGGCGCTTGCCGAGTTCGCCAGCGTCGAGTTCGAAGCGCAGCAGCTTGTCCGAGCCGTCGACGAATTCGCACGCGACGACCTTGCCGATGCGCAGGTCGAGCTTGGCGAAGTCGTCGATGCCGATCGTCGCCGCGAGCGGCGCGCCCGCGGCAGTCGTTGCGGTCTTGGGAGAGGCGGAAGCCGCGATGCTCTTGCCATCGCTGCTGCCAGAAGACGTCGTGGCTGGAGCCGCGCCTGCTGAAGCAGACGCAGTGGCATCGTTCGGTTTCAGAGATTCTTTCGAGGCTTCGATCATGGCTTCGATTTTTTTTGGGTCGACGCGTGTGGTCAGCGGGACAAACGTCGCGAGGCGATGCTCGCTGACGTGCTTTTCGATGAATGCGAACTTCGATAGCTGACCATTCTCAGAAGCATGCGCTGGCAGTGACAGGAATGCTTCGGCCTTGGCTACTATCGCCGGCAAGATTGGTCGCAAGGCGCAGGCTGCAGCGCGGAACATATTGAGTGCTGCCGTTAGCGCAATGTGCAGATCGCGGCGGCGATCCGAATCTTTTGCCAGCGACCATGGTGCTGTCTGCGAAATGAAATCGTTGGCGAGATCGAGAGCCTGCACGATCTCGCGCGTCGCTGCGGCGTAGTCGCAGCTTTCGTAACGTTTGGTCGCTCGATTGAGCTGTTCGGCTACGTGCGTGAGATTTTCGAGCGCGCTCTGTTCGAACGCTGTCGGCACGTCACCGTCGCCCGCCTCCCAGAACGCAGGGCCAAGCATGGCGTCGAAATGAGTCTCGAGCAGTTTCGCGCAGCGGCTGGCGATGTTCACCCACTTGCCGACGAGATGCGAATTGACGCGTTCCTCGAACGCCTTGAGATCGAGGTCGAGGTCGATCGGCGCCGCGGTGAGCATTGTCGCGAAGTAATACCGCAGGTAATCCGGATCGAGCCCCGCATCGAGGTACGTGCGCGCCATCACGAACGTGCCGCGCGACTTCGACATCTTCTCGCCGTTGACGGTGAGATAGCCGTTCACGTGCAGCGCATTCGGCGTGCGCAGGCCCGCGCCCTTGAGCATCGCCGGCCAGAACAGGCCGTGGAAATTCACGATGTCCTTGCCGAGGAAGTGGTGCATTTCCGCGCTGGCGTCGAAGCCAGCGTCGGCGACTTGCATGAAGGCGTCGAACGATGCGCTCATGAGATTCTTTCCGGCGACGCTGGCGCTGAATTGCGCGCCGTCGAGTCGGACGAATGGCTCGAGCGATTTTTTCTCGCGAATCAACGCCGCGTTGTCGCAAAGTTTCTTGAAACTGGCGAGATAACCGATCGGCGCGTCGAGCCAGACGTAGAAGAACTTGCCCGGCGCGTCGGGAATCGGAAAGCCGAAATACGGCGCGTCGCGCGAGATGTCCCAATCGCGCACGCCGCCGTCGGCGTCGAGCCATTCGCGCAGCTTGGCCGCGACCGATGGATGCATGACCGCTTCGCCGTGCGTGAGCTGGCCGCCGAGCCATTCGCGCAGCAGGCCGGTGAAGTCGCCGACCTTGAAGAAGTAGTGCTCGGAATCGCGCAGTTCCGGCGTTGCGCCGGAGAGTACCGAATGCGGATCCTTCAGATCGGTCGGCGCATACGTAGCGCCGCAGACTTCGCAGTTGTCGCCGTATTGGTCGGGCGAGCCGCAGTTCGGGCAGATGCCTTTGACATAACGGTCGGGCAGGAACATCTGCCGCACCGGATCGTAGAGCTGTCGGATCGAGCGCGCGGCGATGTGTCCGCCGGCCTTGAGGCGCGCGTAGACGAGCTCGGCGAGTTCGCGGTTCTCGGGCGAGTGCGTCGTGTAGTAGCAGTCGTGGTCGATGCCGAACGCGGCGAAGTCGCGCACGTGGCTGTCGTAGATGCCCGCGATGAACGCTTCCGGAGTGAGTCCGGCTTTCTCCGCGGCGAGCATGATCGGCGTGCCGTGCACGTCGTCGGCAGCGACGAAGTGCACCGTATCGCCAGCCATGCGCCGCGCGCGCACCCAGATGTCGGATTGGATGTAGCCGAGCAGATGGCCGATGTGCAGCGGGCCGTTCGCGTAGGGCAGGGCGTGCGTTACGAGGATTTCGCGTTTCGTCATCCGCCGATTATCGCACGGCGCGGCGCTTCGCCAGACGGTACAGGGCGAGCCCGGCGACGACGAATCCACAGGTGCCGCCGAGAATCTTGAGGAAGAAGTCCACGCGGTCGGCGGTGTCCGACGGCGGCACCAGCGCGAGTCCGATCGCGGCCAATGTAGTGACGAGGCCGACCCCGTTCGCGAGCACGCTGCCGGCCGCGCCGCCGGGCAGGGCAATGGCGCCGGTCGTTTGCGCGATGCGCGGGCGCAGCTTGATCGCGGCGGCGAACAGGTACAGATACGGGATGAAAGTCAGGATTGCGGTCGCGTCGACGAGGATCAAATACGCGGTATGCACCGACGTGCCCATGTTCGCGGCGACGATGAACAGCGCTGCGAGCGCGCCCTGCACGAGCAGCGCGACGTAGGGCGTGTGCCAG
>JAKPAN010000214.1 GCA_029779475.1 Pseudomonadota bacterium | reverse complement strand
GACCACGACGCCGCCGTCGTCGCGCGCGGCCCATGCGCGCATCGCGCGCGCGAGCGAGTCGGTGAATACGCCGGCCTGCAAGCCGGAGTCGGAGTCGTTGACCTGCGCGAGCGCGTCGTCGAAGGTGTCGAACTGGGCGAGCATGGTGACCGGGCCGAACGCTTCGAGACGATTGAGTTTCGCGTTGCGCGGCACGTTCTCGAGCACGCTCGCTTCGAGGAAGTTGCCCTTGCGCGCGCCGCCGCAAAGCAACCGCGCGCCGGCGGCGGTCGCTTCGCCGATCCAGGTTTCCAGGCGCTTCGCCGAAGCTTCGTCGATGACCGGGCCGAGGAAGGTGTCGCGCAGTTTCGGATCGCCGGATTTGAGGGCTTTCGTGGCGGCGACGAAACGCTCGCGCAATTCGTCGTACAGCGATGCGTGGGCGAACACGCGCTGCACCTTGATGCAGCTCTGGCCGGATTGGTAGTGCGCGCCGAAGATGAGGCGTTCGATGACGTGGCCGAGTTTGTCGCGCTGATCCGCTCGACGATGCAGGCCGCGTTGCCGCCGAGTTCGAGCACGACTTTCTTGCGCCCGGCCTTCGCTTTCAGATCCCAGCCGATCTGGCCGCCGGTGAACGAGAGCAGCTTCAGGCGTTCGTCGGACACGAACGGATCGGCGTCCTCGATGCGGCAGGGCAGGATCGAGAACGCACCTTTCGGCAGGTCGGTTTCGGCGAGGATTTCGCCGATGATGAGCGCGCCGATCGGCGTCTTTTCCGACGGCTTGAGCACGAACGGGCAGCCCGCCGCGATCGCCGGTGCGACCTTGTGCGCGACGAGGTTGAGCGGAAAGTTGAACGGCGTGATGAACGAGCACGCGCCGATCGGCACGCGCTGCACGAAGCCGCGATAACCGTCGGCGCGCTTGGAGATTTCGAGATTGACGATCTCGCCGTCGATGCGCACGGCTTCCTCGGCGGCGACCTTGAACGTGTCGATGAGGCGCGTGACTTCGCCCTCCGCATCCTTGATCGGTTTGCCGGCCTCGACGCACAGCGCCATCGCGAGCTCGTCGAAGCGCTCACGGAAACGCGCGATGCAATGTTCGAGCACGGCCTGCCGCGCGTAAGGCGCGAACGCGCGCATCGGCGCTTCCGCAGCGACCGCCGCGGCGATGGCCATGTCGATCGTCTTCGCGTCGGCGAGCGCGACGCGCGCGGCGACGTCGCCGGAGTATTTGTCACGGACTTCGAGCGCGTCGTTCGGCTGCGAGGCTTCGTTCGCCAGATAGTAGGGATAGCGGTTCTGCGACATGGCGATCTCCGATACGGCAGAGGAAACGCACTGTAAGTCCTCGCGGCTGGTGTTGGCATGTCGGCGCACCGCCGGAACCGCGGTCGGGTAATGGAATCGTGGGGTGCGCAAGGGAGGCGTTTTCGGGCGTGCGGCGGATCCGGCGCCGCGTTTGATCGATACGGCCAGGGTTCCGCCCTGATGCACGTCGCGGCGCCATGTGGCCCCCATGGACGCTTTTCCCCGTATCGCCACGCAAGAATGGATTTGCGGGAGATCGATGTGCGTCGTCTGTATTCGCTGTTTGCGATGTTGCTGATGTTTTTCGCGCTCACTTGGAGCATGCCAATGCGGGCTGCGACGGTTTGCGTCTCGGACGTGGCTGGACTGAAGGCGGCGTTGGACTCCTTCGAAATCCAGCCGAGCGGCTCGACGCTGACCATTCAGCTCGAACAGGGCACGTACGTGATCGGCAATCAACTGCGCAGCACCTACGGAGGAAGTGGCACGGGTGATGTCGGTCTGAGCTTGCTCGGCGGCTACAAGCCCGGTTCGAATTGCACAACCGGTCGTGTGGTGAACGCCACCAATACCGTACTCGACGGTCAGGATCTTGTGGATGGAGGTACGACCTTCCTGATGCACGGGGCCAGCAACGCATTGATCCAGGGCCTCACGTTCACGCATTTCAAGGGAACGACGAATGTCCTGGAGATCGTGGCGACCAATTCCGGTACCGACAGCGAAGTGTTCGAGATTTCGAAGTGCCGTTTCACGCACAACACGGCTGGCGTCATTGCGTATATGTCCGGCGCGGACCTTCGATTCATCGACAATCTGGTTTCGGACAGCAATATCGTCGTCGACCCCAACAATGGTCTTGATGTCGGCGCCTTTGCGGTGACGCTCGACGCCGACCTCGATGCCGCCGTTACTGCCACGAACAACACCATCATCGGGACTCGCGGCGGCCCGGCCATAAGGATCGGCACGTTGGTCACCGGGGACAGTCATCGGATCAGCGAGGTCAGCGACAACATCCTGTGGAACAACCAGAACTCGGACGTCGTATTCACCGGCACGCAGCAGCACGTCTATCCGCTCATCGCCAGCTACAACCTGTACAACTCGGTTTCCGGCAATGTCCCCCAGGGACCGACCGATTTGCACGTCGATCCGAACTTCGTTGACGCCGCCAATGAAAATTTCCGGCTTGCGAACAACTCCCCGGCAATCAACAAGGGCGCTTTCCTGCAGCAACTGGGTTTTCCGTCGCGCGACCTGGACGGCAACCCTCGCATCGTCGGCAGCCGCATCGACATGGGCGCCTACGAATCGTCGTTCGATGACACCACGACGGCGGTGGTGACGACGATCAACGACAACGGCAACAATACGTCGCCGACGCCCGGCTCACTGCGTGCCGCGATCAAGGCTGGCAATTCGGCTGGCGGGCCGTTCCGCATCGTTTTCAATGTATCGGGTGGCTGCCCCGCGATCCTGAACCTGAATCCTGCCGCGCCCATGCTCGACATCAGCGGCGACGTCACCATCGACGGTACGACCCAGCCGGGTTGGTCGGCGACGACCGATTTCGGCAAGTTCGACGCGAAGCTCTGCCTGTTCCTCAAAGGCGTAGGCGACGCGACGACGCCATGGGCGCTGCACGTGCCATCGACCGCGTCGGGCGCGCGGCTCGTCGTGCGTGGACTCGGCTTCACCGGATTCGGCGATGCGGCGATAAAACTCGAAGGAGGCAGCAATCATCGTATCGCCGGTAACCAGTTCGGCGCGCTGTTCGGAGCGCCCAACCACAACGCGATCCGTGTGACCGGCAATTCCGGTGGTGCGTTTATCGGTGGCTATGACGATCCGGCTGCATTGAACGTGATCGCAGGCAGCACCAATACGGGCATCAGTCTGGAAAACGCCGGGGGCGGTTCCACGCTCGCGAACAATGTGGTCGGCTTCCTGCCGGACGGCACTTCTGGCCCTGCCAGCGGCAACGCGAACGGGGTCGGCATCTATAGCTCACCGAACAACACCGTCCAATACAACTCCATTGGCAACAGTGCCACGTACGGCGTGTTCATGGTGGGCAGCGCTTCGAGCGGCAATCTCCTGCAGTACAACTTGGTCGGGATGAATCGCGTTGGCGGGACTTCGTATGCAGGAAACAACACGGCGAGTGGGGTATATGTCGCCGAGGCCGCGCAGAAAAACACGATTGGAGCCCCCCTCAGTTCGACCTACGGTTCGGCCTATGGGACGAATGTAATTTCCAGCAACGGCGGCCCTGGTGTCTGGATAGAGTCGAGTGGCGGCAACGGCAACAGTGTGCTCGGCAACAGCTTCAGTGGCACGGGCTTGGGTATAGACCTCGTTCAAGCCGGGCCGACGGCAAACCACTCGGCATCGATCCAGACGAGCGGGCCCAACAATTTGCAGAACTATCCAGTGTTGGCGACGGCTACGCGTCAGGTCACGTCCACGTCGACGACGGAAGCCGTGACTGGAACGCTGGTCAGCGTGCCCAACAAGCAATATCGCCTCGATTTGTACTGGGGCGGATGTCGTGCCGATGGCCGTGGCGGCGAGCTCGTTCCTCTGGCGACCGCCACTGTGACGGTGGGTGTGTTTGGAGGGACGGTGCCATTCACCGCGACCGTGCCGGTCGACCTCAAGGATGCCGCAGCCAGCATCAGCGGTACGCTGACCGACTCGTCCGGCAACACCTCGGAAATCGGCAACTGTGTGCCGGAAGTGATAGACGATCGCATTTTCCGCAACGGTTTCGATTGAGTCCAAGGGGCGCGCTTGCGACGGATGGCGCCGGGGCGATATCCGACGATGCCGGTGGCAGGGTGACAGGGCATCAAGCCCCGGGCCCAGGCATGGCATCGTCGCAAGCGGCATCGACCCACTGACCGCGTGAATCAGCGCGTCAGTCCAGCAGCGCGCCGTGGCGGCGCTGCTAGACTGCGTGCGCATGGGGGATGCGGCACGCCAGGGAGAACATATCGACCAGCTCGTCGCCGACATCCGTGCCGGCGTGCCGGGCGCGGTCGATCGTCTGTTCGCGATGCTCTACGAGGATTTCCGCGGGCAGGCGCACCTGCTGCTGCGGCTCGGGCCGCGCCATACGTTGTGCACGACCGAACTCGTCAACGAGACCTGGCTGCGCCTGTCCGGGCGCTCGTTGCCGGTCGCCGATCGCGTGCACTTCTTCAACACGGCCGCGCGCGCGATGCGCCAGTTGCTCATCGACCGCGCGCGCCATCGCCACGCGGACAAGCGCGACGGCGGCGAGGCGCTGACGCTGCGTGCCGCCGCCGACGTGGCCGCCGAGGATCCGTTCGACGTGCTCGCGCTCGATCGCGTCATGGCCGACCTCGACCGCATCGATGCGGGTCTCGCCGAACTCGCCCAGTTGCACCTGTTCGGCGGCCTCGACATGGCCGAAATCGCCGAATTGCGCGGCGTCAGCGAGCGCACTGCGTTCCGTGACTGGCGCGCCGCGCGCATGTTCCTGCTGCGCTTCATCAACGAGGCGGGGTGAGCCCTAGGCCGCCAAGGCCGGTTGTCAGTAGACCGCGCCCGGTTTCGTAAGGTCAGGCAAGACCCTCTGGAGCTTGCCATGCGCCGCAACCGAATCATCCCGTTTCTTGCATGCCTGTTTGCGCTGCCGCTCGCCGGCGGTGCGCACGCGGCGACCGTCTGCATTTCGGACACGCCCTCGCTCGTCACCGCGCTCGACGCGTACGCCTATCAGGGCGATGGCTCCACGCTCACGATCAAGCTCGTGCAAGGCACCTATCCGATCGGAGCGGCGCTCGGTGCGCAGTGGCACAGCGCATATCCGAACTCGGTCGGCTTCAAGCTGTTGGGCGGCTATACGGCCAATTGCACGGGTCGACAGGTCAATCCGGCCAACACCGTGATCGACGGGCTCGGCCAGACGGGTGCGTTTTTCGGTCTCACCGTGGATGGCGATGCCAACGCCCTGGTCGAGGGCGTGACCTTCACCCGGCTTGTCGGCGACTCCACCGTTGGCCACGCTTTCTCGCTCGGCCTGGATGCCGACACCAGCGACGTGGCGAGCACGGAAGTCCGCTACAGCCGCTTCACCAGCAGCAGCGCGAGCGCGATCGTCTATCTCGAAGCCGCGCAAATGCGCTTCGTCAACAACGTGGTCTCGGGCAACACGACATCGGGCAACCGCGCCGCCGCCGTCTTCGCCGACTACAGCTACAACGCCGATTCGATGCTCGTCGCGAGCAGCAACACGATCGCGAACAATGCCGGCGGCCCGGGTCTGCGCGTCGATACGTTGAACGATCCCAGCGCGCGCGTCAGCGAGATCAGCGACAACATCCTGTGGCACAACGGCAGCGTCGACCTTTCGCTCGGCAATTTCGATTCGGCGAACAACGCGCTGATCGTCGACTACAACACGATCGGCGTGGCGACCGGCTACACGCCCGATGCGAGCAACCTGTCGTTCGATCCGCATTTCGTCAACGAAGCCGCTGGCAACTACGCGCTCGCCTCGAATTCGTCGGCGATCAACAGCGGTGCGCTGTTCCAGGTCTGGGGCTTTCCCGCGCGCGATATCACCGGCGGCGCGCGCATCGTCGGCAGCCGTATCGACCGCGGTGCCTATGAATCGTCGATTGACGACACCACGACCGCGATCGTCAGCACCACGGCCGACAACGGCGACAACAACGCGCCGATCTTCGGATCGCTGCGCGCGGCGATCAAGGCAGCCAATGCCGCCTCGGGCCCGTACACGATCCGTTTCAACGTCAGCGGCGGCTGCCCGCGCCTGCTGTCGCTCGCCGCGCCGATGCTCGACGTGACCGGCGACGTCACCATCGCCGGCGACACGCAGCCGGGCTGGAGCGCGAACACGCACTACGGCAGCTTCGACGCGAACCTTTGCTTCTACATCAACGGCGCCGGCAACTCGAACACCCCGTGGGCGTTGCACGTGCCGTCGAGCGCGCCGACGTCCGCGCGCCTGGTCGTGCGCGGACTCGGTTTCGCCGGCTTCAACGACGCCGCGATCAAGCTCGAAGGCGGCCGCAACCATCGCATCGCCGGCAACCAGTTCGGCGCGGTCGCGTTCACGCCGGCGAACAACCAGGCGATACGCGTGACCGGCAATTCCGGCGCGGCCTACATCGGCGGTTTCGACGACGAAGGCGCGGTCAACCTGATCGCCGGCAGCGCGAGCGCGGGCATCTACCTCGACAACGCGGCCGGCGGCAGCGTGATCGCCAACAACGTGATCGGCTTCCAGCCGGACGGCCTCGGCAACGGCAGCAATGCGAGCGGCATCTTCGCGTTCAACTCGAAGAACAATGTCATCCAGTACAACACCATCGGCAACAGCGCCTCCAACGGCGTGACGCTTTCGGGCGTCGGCACCAGCGGCAGCCGCGTCCAGTACAACACGATCGGCATGAGCTACGACGGCTCGCCCGCGGGCAACGGCGCGGCCGGCGTGCTGATCAGTTTCGCGGCAAAGAACAACACGATCGGCGCGCCGCTCAACGCGACCTGGGGCGGCAATTTCATCTTCGGCAGCGCGGGCGCCGGCGTGTGGATATCGCCGTCGGGCGGAGCCGGCAACAGCGTCCTCGACAATTCGTTCTGGAACAGTGGCGGCCTCGACATCGATTTCGGCGCCGCAGGCCCGAGCGCGAACCAGTCCACGAACCCCGCGACGGGTCCGAACAACCTGCAGAACTACCCCGTGCTGGCGACGGCCGCGCGCGATCCGGCCCACGGCATCGAGATCGTGTCCGGCACGCTGCACAGCGCGCCGTCGACGACGTACCGGCTCGACCTCTACTACGGTCCGTCCTGCAGCAGTACTGCCGCAGGACGCGGCATCGCGCGCTATCCGTTGCAGCAGACCTGGATCACGACCGGCGCGCTCGGTGACGTGCCGTTCACGACAAGCGTGCTCTTCGGCTGGGGCGGGCTGCCGCTCGGCGCGATCAGCGCGACCGTGACCGACCCGGTTGGCAACACGTCCGAACTCGGCAATTGCGTCGCGGAGACCCTGGCCGACCTCATCTTCGCGAACGGTTTCGATTGAGCCGCATCCGCGACCGCGATCCCGCGCTAGCATGCGCGCGGGGGTGGTCATCATGACGGACGGCAACGACGACCGCATCGCACGCATGCGCCGTGCGCTCGACCTCGCGCGCGCGGCGCTCGAACGCGATGCCGGCGAACGGGAATCGTGGCTCGCCGCGCAATGCGCTGGCGATGCCGGACTGCATGCCGAATCGATCGCGTTGCTGCGCGTGGACAGCGCGCCGACGCACGCGATCGAGCGGGCAGGCAACGCATGCGCGCCGGCGGACGACGAGCCGCCGCAGCCTCAAATCGGTCGTTTTCGCCTGCTCGAACGCATCGGCAGCGGCGGCATGGGCACGGTCTGGCGCGCCGAACCCGTGGCCGGCGTCGCGCGCCAGAACGTCGCGCTCAAGCTCATCAAGCGCGGCATGGACTCGGAGGACATCGTCGCGCGCTTCGTGCGCGAACGCGGCATCCTCGCGCGGCTCGATCATCCGCACATCGCGCGCCTGCTCGACGGCGGCCTCGCCGACGACGGGCGGCCGTGG
>JAKPAN010000200.1 GCA_029779475.1 Pseudomonadota bacterium | reverse complement strand
GCCATCAATCGATCGACGATCCCGAGGCATTTCGCCGCCTCGACCTGTTCCAGGTCATCCGCCAGCGCAAGGTCGGGCTCGTCGCCGCGAACCTCGCGCTGTCGGCATTCCAGCGTCGCCTCGCCGAGCAGTTCGGCATCGAGCCCGGCGCAGAAATGAAGGCCGCGATCGATGGAGCGCGCAGCCACGGCCTGCCCATCTGGCTCGTCGACCGCGAAATCGGCACTACGCTCAAGCGCGCCTACGCGAGCGTCGGCTTCCTCGACAAGCTGTCGATCGTCGGCGGCCTCGGCGCGAGCGTGCTCACGCGCGAGGACGTCAGCGAAGACGAGATCGAGAAGCTCAAGGAAGGCGACCTGCTCGGCAGCATGTTCAACGAATTCGCACGCGAATCGCCGCCGTTGTACGAGGCGCTCATCGCCGAGCGCGACCGCTACATGACGGCGAAACTGCGCGAATACGGCGCGAACGGCAGCGCGAAGAAGGTGCTCGTCGTCATCGGCGCCGGCCATCTCAAGGGCATCAGCAACGAACTCGGTTCGCAGCAGGAAGTGCCGCGCCCGCTCATCGAAACACTTTCGACGGTGCCGCCGCCCTCGCGCTGGCCGAAGATCCTCGCCGCTGTGGTGTTCGCCGTCATCGCGGCCGCGATCGCGTTCGCGTTCACGCGCGGCGTGCACACGGGCGCGCAGGCGCTGCTTGCGTGGACGCTGTTCACCGGCGGCTTCGCCGCGCTCGGCGCGGTTGCCGCGCTCGCGCATCCGTTGAGCGTGATCGCCGCCTTCATCGCCGCGCCGCTCAAACCGTTCCGGCCCGGCATTCCCGCATCGGCGATCAGCGCCGGCGTCGAAGCCTGGCTGCGCAAGCCGCGCGTCGCCGATTTCGACACGCTGCGCGACGACGTCGCCCATTGGAGCGGCTGGTGGAAGAACCGCATCGCGCGCACGCTGCTCAACTTCATGTTCGTCACGCTCGGCACGCTCATCGGCGAATACGCTGCGGGCATCCACATCATCAAGAACCTGCTCTGAGCGCGGCGAT
>JAKPAN010000196.1 GCA_029779475.1 Pseudomonadota bacterium | reverse complement strand
GTCGCCGCGTGCGCCCACATGCGATGGTTCATTGCGGGGGCGATCGTCAGCGGCGCGGTCGTGGCCAGGCACAACGTCGTCAACAAATCATCGGCGAGGCCGTGCGCGAGACGCGCGATCAGATCCGCGGACGCCGGCGCGACGAGCACTTCGTCGGCCCAGCGCGCGAGTTCGATGTGGCCCATCGCCCGCTCGGCGGATTCGTCCCACAGGCTCGTGCGCACGTCGTTGCCGGACAGCGCCTGGAACGTCAGCGGCGTGACGAAGCGCGCGGCGTTCTCGGTGAGCACGACGCGCACGTCCGCGCCCGCGTCGCGCAGGCGCCGCACGAGTTCGGCGCCCTTGTAGGCGGCAATGCCGCCGGAGACACCGAGCAACACGCGCACGCCGGCCAATGCTGGGGTCATGTAGGAAACCGCTGACGCGAAAACGGGCGGCTAGCTTACTGAAATTCGCGGCGATCGCCCCTCGAACGGCGTCACGCGATCGCCGAACCTGCGCAGCAGCGAAGGCATATCGGCATGACGACATGGACTTCGCCGCCGCGCCCACCGAATCGAGCGATCCCATGACCATCCGCGACTGGCCCAGCGAAGAACGACCCCGCGAAAAACTGCTGGCACGCGGCCCCGGCGCGCTGTCCGACGCCGAACTGCTCGCCGTGTTCCTCGGCTCGGGGCGGCGCGGCGCGAGCGCGGTCGACCTCGGCCGCGAACTGCTCGCGCGCGCCGGCAGCCTCAAGGCGCTGCTCGACGCCTCGCACGGCAAGTCCGGCATCGGCCCGGTCGCATGGTGCCGCCTGTGCGCGGGCCTCGAACTTGGCAAGCGCTACCTCGACGCGGAACTGCGCAGCGGCGACGGCCTGAGCGGGCCGGAGGAAAGCGCGCGCTATCTCAAGTCGCGACTGGCCGGCTATCCCTACGAAGTCTTCGCCTGCCTGTTCCTCGACACGCGCCATCGCGTGATCGCGTTCGAGGAATTGTTCCGCGGCACGATCGACGGCGCGCAGGTGCATCCGCGCGAGGTCGTGCGGCGCTGTCTCGCGCACAACGCGGCGGCGGTGATCGCCGCGCACAACCATCCGTCCGGCGTCGCCGAACCGAGCGCCGAGGATCGTCACATGACCGCGAAACTGCGCGACAGCCTCGCCCTCGTCGACGTGCGCCTGCTCGACCATTTCGTGATCGGCCACGGCGAGCCGACCTCGCTCGCGCGGCGCGGCTGGCTCTAGCGCGAATCTTCCACCGCGCAACGCCTCGCCTATACTCGCGGCCAGCCGATGAGGGAGCGGCGAGCGCCCGTGATCCTGGGTTTCCCACGCGAATATCCGCCCGACGACACCGAACGCCGCCTGCCCGACGTCGCTGCCGCGCGAGCGCTGCTCGGCGTGCGATCGGCGCCGTTCGACGCGCTGTTCTCGCAATTGCGCCGTGTGCTCGCACCGCTGCTTCGCGACGACGCCGACCGCGCCCTGGTCGACCGCACGCAGGCCGCGGCGACGCTCGGCTACGCGCGGCTCGCGCTGCGTCACGGCCGCCTCGGCCGCGATTTCCATCCGTACCACAACGAAGCGCACATCCTCGACCTGTGCGGCTCGCGGCTCGATCGCCTCCTGCACACGATCGGCCCCGGCCGCCTGCCCTTGCGCAGCTGGTGCGCGCTGATCCTGTTCGGCGCCTGCCACGACCTGCGCCAGCGCGAAGCGCCGCGTCTCATCGACGGCGTCGGCGCCAACGAACGCGCGAGCTGGGAAGAAGCCGAGCGCATCCTCGCCACGTGCGGTTTCGACGCGCAGCAGGACGAATCGCTGCGCATCGCGCTCGAACTCGCGATTGCCGGCAGCACCTTCGACGCGCGGCCGCACATCGCGCAGACGCTCAACGCCGCCGACCTCGTGCACAGCGGCGGCGCGCTCGCGGCGCGGCTCGACCCGGTGCTCGACGCGCGCCGCAGCGGCTGGCGCACCGACGCGCGCATCGTCGCCGCGCTGCCGCTCGCGCTGATCGCCGCCGACATCGACACCGCGAACGTCGGCGAATCGTTCGCGCGCTTCGCCGCCGGCGGCGAAAACCTCTGCCGCGAGCGCGAAATGCTCGCCGGCCGCGCGCTCGACGCGGGCGAAAGCGCGCTGCCCGTGCTCGCCTTCCTCGGCAGCGGGCAGGATCGTTTTTTCTTCGAACTGCACCGCTTCCATTCCGAAGCGGGCCTTGCCGCGTTCGGCGCCGGCAAGGACGCCAACGCGCCGCGCCTGAAAGCACTCAGCATGGGCATGCGCGCGCGCCTCGCGCTGGCCGGGCCGCCGCACAGCGGCGAGGAAGTCATCGCCGCGTATCGCACGACGGTCGAGGAAATCGTCGGCTGACGAATGCCCGGCTCGCCACGCCTGTTCACGCGCGGGCCCACGCACCGCGCCGCAGTGCAGGCCGTACAATAGGCGGCCCCGTTTTTCCGATGACCGTCCTTGAAAGATTCCCTGCATTCCCTCGTCCTTCGCGCGCTCGACGCGCTGCGCGCGGACGGCACGCTGCCAGCCGGTGACGCGCCCGCGTTCGTCATCGAACGCACCAAGAGCCGCGACCACGGCGACTTCGCGACCAATGCCGCGCTGCTGCTCGCCAAGCTGGCGGGCAAGAAGCCGCGCGACCTCGCCGCCGCGCTCGTCGCCGCGCTGCCCGCCGACGCCGGCATTGCGAAGGTCGAGATCGCCGGGCCCGGCTTCATCAATTTCTTCCTGAGCCCGGCCGCGTATCACGCGGAAGTGCAGCGCGTCTTCGCGCAGGGCCGCTGCTACGGCAGCGGCAAGGCGGGCGGCGGCCACACGGCCGGCGTCGAATACGTGTCGGCGAACCCGACCGGCCCGCTGCATGTCGGCCACGGCCGCGCGGCGGCGATCGGCGACTGCATCGCGCGCGTACTCGGCGCGAACGGCTGGAACGTCAAGCGCGAGTTCTACTACAACGACGCCGGCGCGCAGATCGACAACCTCGCGATCTCGGTGCAGGCGCGCGCGCTCGGCAAAGGCCCGGACGACGCAGGCTGGCCCGCAGACGGCTATCGCGGCGACTACATCAAGGACGTCGCGCAGGCCTATCTCGACGGCGCGAGCGTCGAAGTCGACGGCCACGCGGTCGTCGGCGCGAAGGACGCGCACGACCTCGACGCGATCCGCCGCTTCGCCGTGGCCTGGCTGCGCCGCGAGCAGAACGCGGATCTCGCCGCATTCGGCGTCGGCTTCGACGTCTACTTTCTCGAAAGCTCGCTCTACGCCGACGGCAAGGTCGAGGAAACCGTGCGCGAACTCGTCGCGCACGGCCACACCTACGAGGAAGGCGGCGCGCTGTGGCTGCGCACGACCGATTTCGGCGACGACAAGGACCGCGTCATGCGCAAGTCCGACGGCACGTACACGTATTTCGTGCCCGACGTCGCCTACCACCTCAGCAAATGGCAGCGCGGCTACGAGCGCGCGATCACCGAACTCGGTTCCGACCATCACGGCTCGCTCGCGCGCGTGAAGGCCGGTTTGCAAGCGCTCGATTGCGGCATCCCGAAGGGCTGGCCGGAATACGTGCTGCATCAGATGGTCACCGTCATGCGCGGCGGCGAGGAAGTGAAGATTTCCAAGCGCGCCGGCAGCTACGTCACCTTGCGCGACCTCATCGACGAAGTCGGCCGCGACGCGACGCGCTGGTTCCTGATCGCGCGCAAGAGCGATTCGCAGCTCGTCTTCGACATCGACCTCGCCCGCGCGCAGACCAACGACAACCCGGTCTACTACGTGCAGTACGCGCATGCGCGCGTCGCCAGCGTGATGCGCCAACTCGGCGAACGCAGGCTGGAGTGGAGCCGCGACAACGGCCTCGCGAAACTCGATCGCCTCGACGGCGAAGCCGAGCAGGTCGTCATGAGCGAACTGTCGCGCTACGGGGAAGTCGTCGAAGCCGCGGGCGCGAGCCTCGAGCCGCATCTCATCGCGACGTACCTGCGCGAACTCGCCGCCGCGTTCCACGGCTGGTACAACACGAGCCAGTTCCTCGTCGACGACGCCGACCTGCGCGACGCGCGCCTCGCGCTCGCCGCGGCGGTGCGGCAGGTGCTGGCGAACGGACTCGACCTGTTGGGCGTCTCGGCGCCGGAGAGCATGTGATGGCAGCGAAGAAGAACGGACGCCAGGCCACGCGCGGCGGCGACCAAAGTGCGGGCTGGAAGTGGCTGCTCGGCGGCATCCTGATCGGCGCGGCGCTGATGGCGCTCGTGTTCGCCAAGGATTGGCTGCCGCTGTTGCGCAAGAAGGATACGCCGCAGCCCAACCCGCAGGCGACCGCGCCGAAGGAAAGCGAACCGCCCGTCGCGGAAGCGAAGCCGAAGAAGAACTACGACTTCTATCAGGTGCTGCCGGAGGCCGAAGTCGTGATTCCCGACGCGGAACTGTCGGCGAAGGCGAAAGCCGAGCAACAGGCACGCGCGGCGGCGGCCGCGGCCGCGAACACACCGAGCGCGACGCCGAGCGCCCCGGCATTGCCGCCGGGTGCGGCGCCGAATCCGACCGCGGGCGGCCGCTACATCCTGCAGACCGGCTCCTATCCGGAGCCGAAGGCCGCCGACGAAGCGAAAGCGAAACTCGCGCTCGCCGGCTTCAGCGCGCAGATCATGCCGGTCACGATCAACGGCAAGACCTGGCATCGCGTGCGCGTGGGCCCGTACGCGAGCGCGAGCGAGCTCGAAACCGCCAAGCGCGCGCTGTCCGACAACGGCATCAGCGCGATCGCGCTGAAGGAACAGCCGGGGCAGTGACGCCCCGGCTTCGCGCGTCCCTCACGCGCCGTCGAAACCGTCCGCGAAAATGATGTCGTCCGGCTTGAACGTCGCCGCCACCGTGCAGTCGGCGGTGACCGGCGCGGTCGTGTAGGTGCTGCCGGTCAAGGTGACGCCGCAACCGCCGACGGTGTCGATCGCGTAATTCGGATCGGGCGTCACGGTAAAGCCGATCGTGCCGTTTTCGGGCACGGTCTGCGGCGTCGACGGCGTCATCGAACCGTGCGGGCCGGGCGCGGGCGTGACGGTGAACATCGTGCCGGTCTGCGCCGAGGCGAATCGATACACCTTGCCGCCGCCATCGGCGACGTAGAGATTGCCCTCGTCGTCCTCGCCGAATGCGTAGGCCGACATCGACGGCGTGCCGGCAAGCGTTTCGCGCGTCCACATCGCCAACGGGGGATCGGGATTGGCGACGACGTAGATCACGCCCGTGCAGTAGTCGCTGAACAGGTATTGCCCGCGCAACGGGATGATCGGCCCGCGATAGACGTTGCCGCCGACGATCGCGCAGACGCCGTCGCCCGAATGCGACATCTCGATCTTCGGCGGCACGCTGCCGCTCGGGCCCGAACAACCCGAGGCGCCGCCCGGATAGGTGTGCAAGCCTTCGCAGGCATTCCACTGGAAATTCTGGCCCGCGCTCGCCGCCGGCTGGAAGTCGATTTCTTCGTACTTGTTCTGGCCGACGTCGCCGATCAGCATGTCGCCGGTTTGCCGGTCGATGCTGAAACGGAACGGATTGCGGAAACCCCAGTTGAAGATTTCCGCGCATTCGTTCGGATACTGCGCCGCGTCCGCGAACGGATTGCCCGGTGGAATCGCGTACGGCGCCGCCTGTCCCGCCGTCGCGCCGCAGAAGTTCGCGGGCGCCGACGCGGTCGAGTGATGGACGTCCAAACGGATGATCTTGCCGAGCAGGTAATACGTCGGCCCGCTGCCCGTGGTCGTATGGCAAGTGCCCGGTGTGTTGTCGGCCTTCTTGCGGCCCGTGCATTGCGCGAATCCGTTCGGATCGCCCTGCACGCCGCCGTCACCCATCGACCAGTTGATGTAGCCCTGTGCATCGAAATGCAGGTCGCCGCCGTTGTGGTTGTTGGCGATGTCGGGCACGCGCAGGATCACCGTGCCCGTCGGATTGGCGACGTCGGGATTCGCCGACACCGTGTAGCGCGCGAGTACCTGATCGGCGGTCGCGCCGAGCCTGGGATCGGTCGACGGCGCGGTGTAGGTCACGTAGAACGTGCCGTTGTTCGCGTAGTCGGGATCGAACGCGAGGCCGAGGATGCCCTGTTCTCCGCCGCAACTCGGCGTCAGCGACAAGAACGGCGTCGCGAGCAGCGCGCCGTTCTTGACGATGCGGATCGCGCTGCAGCGCTCGATGACGAAAACGCGCCCGCTGCCGTCATTGGCGTGGCGGATCGCGATCGGCTGGCTGAATGTCGTCGCAGACGTTGGCCAACGCTCCAGATGCAGATCCGCCGGCGTGATCGCCGCATGCGCGGCGCAGGCCGCGAACGCGGCCAGGAATGATCCGATCCAACGCGATGCTTGCATGACGGCGACCTCCCAGGGGACGGACGGCCGTTGTAGCACTTCGCGGCGCGGCGAACGCGGGCGCCGCGCACACCGTTCAGCCTTTGCGCTTGAGCCGGATCAGCGCGGAGATGTCGTCGTCGCCGTGGCCCTGCGCGATGAGCACTGCGTAGTCCGACAGCGATTTCTCGATGACCGAGCGATCCGTGCCCGCGTCGCGCGCGAGTTCGCGCACGATCTTGAGATCCTTGTGCAGCAACGCGAGCTTGAAGCCGACCTTGAATTCGTCGGCCAGCATCGTGGCGCCGCGTTTTTCGAGGAACCAGTTGCCGGCCGCGCCGGCACCGAGCGTCGGCAGCAGCGTCTGCGGATCGAGTCCGAGCTTTTCCGACAGCGCGAGTCCCTCGCAAACGGCCTGCGCAATGCCGGCGACGAGCACCTGGTTGACGGCCTTCGTGTTCTGGCCGGCGCCGACCGCGCCCATGTGGTTGATCTTCGCGCCGTAGCAGTCGAGCACGGGCCGCACGCGCACGAGCGCATCCGCGTCGCCGCCGACCATCACCGACAACCTGCCGTTCTTCGCGCCTTCGACGCCGCCCGAAACGGGCGCATCGATGAAGGCGATGCCATGTGCGGCGAGCGCCGCATGCGCGGCTTTCGCGGTCACCGACGATACGGTCGAGTGATCGACGACGACGGTGCCGGATTTCGCGTTCGCGGCGATGATGCTGGCCAGTTCGAGCACGTCGCCGTCGGCCGGCACGCACAGCGCGATGACCTTGCACTCACGCGCGAGTTCGGCGACTTCCGCCGGCGCGGCGACGCCGAATTCCCGCGCCGCTTCCATCGCTTTCGCAGGCGTGCGATTCCACACCGCGCAGAGCAGGCCGGCGCGCGCGAGGTGGCCGGCCATCGGCAGGCCCATCGCGCCGAGGCCGATGAAACCGGCACGGATATTGGTGTCGTTGGTATCGAACATCGTTTTCAGTCCGCGAGGTAGGTGTAACCGGTGAGCCCGGCTTCCAGCGTGTCGCGCAGGCGCTTGGCTTCTTCGCCAGCGAGGCCCGCGGCGGCGATCTTGGTGTCGTAGGCCGCGCGCAACGCGCCGAGGTCGTAGCCGACGTAGTCGAGCATGAGGTCGGTGCTGTCGCCGCGGCGCGTGTGCTGGAACACGTAGCCGTCGCCGTCGAGCTTGACGTTGACCGCGTCGGTGTCGCCAAACAGGTTGTGGATGTCGCCGAGCGTCTCCTGGTATGCGCCGACCATGAAGATGCCGAGCCGGTACGGCGCATCCGCGTGCGGCGCGTGCAGCGGCAGGCTGACGTCGACGCCGTCGGCTTCGACGTAGCGGTCGATGCGGCCGTCGGAATCGCAGGTGAGGTCGGCGATGACGCCGCGGCGATCGGGCGCTTCGTCGAGGCGCTCGATCGGCACGATCGGGAAGACCTGGTCGATCGCCCACACGTCGGGAATCGACTCGAACACCGAGAAATTCACGAAATACTTGTCCACGAGCGTTTCGGCGATCTCGTCGAGCACCTGGCGATGCACGCGCTCTTCGGGCTTGAGGCGCTCGCGCACGGCGTTGACGATCGCGTAGTAGAGGTCGTCGAGTTCGGCGCGATCGGCGAGCGAGAGCTGGCCGAGCCCGTACAGCGAATAGCCTTCGGCGAGCTGGTATTGCGCCTCGTGGTAGGACTCGGTCGGCGGCGTGCGGTCGATCTCGGCATGCACTTCGCGCAGGCGGCGCAGCACGGCCGGTTCGTCCTCGCGCGGGGGCGGCAGCGCGCCGAGCGGCGCGGCTTCGATCTCGCTGACGTTGACGACAAGCACGGCGTGGTGCGCGGTCAGCGCACGGCCGGACTCGGTGAGGATGCGCGGCGCTTTCAAGCCGTGTGCGGCACAGGCATCGGACAGCGCGCCGACGATCGCGGACGCGTATTCGCCGAGGCCGTAGTTGATCGAGCAATCCGAACGCGAGCGCGTGCCTTCGTAGTCGACGCCGAGGCCGCCGCCGACGTCCATGTGCGTGATCGAATGACCGAGGCGCGAGAGTTCGACGAAATAGCGCACCGCTTCGCGCATGCCGTTGGCGATGTCGCGCACGTTCGACATCTGCGAACCCATGTGGAAATGCAGGAGTTTCAACGTGTGCGAAAGATTCGCCGCCTTCAGTTCGTCGAGCAGCGTGAGCAGCTGGCGCGGCGTGAGGCCGAACTTGGCCTTGTCGCCGCCGGAGTTCTGCCATTTGCCCGCGCCGAGGCTCTTCAGGCGCATGCGCACGCCGAGCAGCGGCTCGACGCCGAGCGCGTGCGATTCCTCGATGACGTGGCGCAGTTCCGACGGTTTCTCGACGACGATGAAGATGTCGAGGCCGAGCTTGCGCCCGATCAGCGCGAGGCGGATGTACTCGCGATCCTTGTAGCCATTGCAGATCACCGTGCTGCCCGGCTTGGCCAGCGCGAGCACGGCCATGAGTTCGGGTTTCGACCCGGCTTCGAGACCGAAACCTTCCTGGCCGGTTTCGGCCAGCGCCCCGGCAACGTTCTGCTGCTGATTGACCTTGATCGGATAGATCAGCGTGTAGCCACCGCCGTAGTCCCAGTCGCGCATCGCCTGCGCGAACGCGCGCTGCAGGCGTTCGCGGCGATCGAGCAGGATGTCGGCGAAGCGCACGAGCAGCGGCAGGCGCGCGCCGCCCGCGACGGCCTTGTCGACGATCGCCGGCAGCGACAGCGCCGGGCCGTCGTCGCGGCGCGGCCGCACGACGAGCGCGCCGCCGTTGCCGACGTCGACATAGCCTTCGCTCCAGTGCGGCACGGCCCAGGCGTGGCGCGCCGCGTCGATGTTCCACTGCGAATTGCCCACGATGCGCTCCATCCACGCTTGTGAGCCGCATAGTGTAACGATGCGTGACCAAGCTTGCGTGTCGATGGCGCGGCGAGCCGCTACAATCGCGCGCCCCGGTGAAGTCCGGGTTATTCGTTATTCAAGGAAAATGAAGATGACCGCCGACTCGTCCGCCGAAGACCTCTGGTTCACCGAGAAGCATGCGCGCTCGGGCTCCTCGTTCGGCCTGCGCGTCAAAGAGCGCCTGCACGCCGAGCAGACGCCGTTCCAGTCGATCGAGATCTACGACACGACCGACTGGGGCAAGCTCATGGTCATCGACGGCTGCACGATGGTCAGCACGCGCGACAACTTCCTCTACCACGAGATGATGTCGCACCCGGCGCTGTTCACGCATGCGCGCGCCAAGCGCGTCGTCATCATCGGCGGCGGCGACTGCGGCACACTGCGCGAAGTGCTCAAGCACGAGGAAGTCGAGCACGCCGTCCAGGTCGAGATCGACGAGCGCGTGACGCGCCTGGCCGAGCAGTATTTCCCCGAGCTATGCGCGTCGAACAACGATCCGCGCGCGGAACTGCTGTTCATCGACGGCATCCAGTACATGGCCGAGCAGGAGCCGGAATCGATCGACGTGATCATCGTCGACTCGACCGATCCGGTCGGCCCGGCCGAAGGCCTGTTCAACGCCGCGTTCTACGCGAGCTGCTTCCGCGCGCTGCGCCCGAGCGGCATCCTCGTGCAACAGAGCGAGTCGCCGCTCGTGCACCTCGACCTCATCAAGGCGATGCGCACCTCGATGCGCATGGCCGACTTCCAGACCGTGAAGACGCTGCTGTTCCCGCAGCCGATCTACCCGACCGGCTGGTGGAGCTGCACGATGGCGCGCAAGCGCGCGGATCTGTCCGACTTCCGCGAACGCGGCGCGGCGACGCGCCAGTTCGACACGCGCTACTACTGCGTCGAAACGCACAAGGCCGCGCTCGCGCTGCCGCCGTACATGCGCGAGGCGTTCGGCGAGTAACGCCGCGTCGCGCGCCGATCCGCCGGAGTCCGGGCATGGCAACGCCAAGCAGCGTTGACGGCATCCTGTCCGAGATCGCGCGCACGCTCGATTTCTGCCGCCGCGACCCCGCATTCCCCGATACGCACCGCCACACGTCGCACGCGACGGGCCATATCAAGGCGCGGCTCAAGAGCGGCCGTGTCGACATGGAGCTCATCGAATGGAAAGGCGGTGAACTCGCCGTCGTCGGCGGCGACTGGTACGAGATTCCGTCGCTGCTCCTGTCGCTGTCGCGCCTGGTCGAGGCGACGCATGGCCCGGTGAAATCGTTTACCGGACAGTTCAGCCCGCAGGACGTGCTGACGCTGCAAGCCAAGGGCGCGGGCAGCGTGATCGGCGAATGGTCGTTCGCGTTTTCCGCCGACGCCGCCGCGAAGGCGCGACAGGAATCGCCGCAAGCGCTGGCAGCCGCCGACGATGTTTCCGGCGCTCCCGCCGCGATCGTGCCTGCGCTGCACAGCTTGAACGACTTCCTGCGCGATCGACTTTTTCCGCTGAAACCGAAAGCGGACATCCCGGTCCGGTTCTGGAAAATCGCCGACCCCGTCGTGCTGTGGACCGCGCTGCAATACCTCTACGGCCACCTGCTCGCGCTCGTCGACTACGACGAATCCGCGCTGCCGCCGCTGCCGGACGGCTACACGACGGTGTGCACGATCTTCCACGCGTTCGAGGAAATCGACAACGAGGGCGTCGAAACCGCGCTCGACAATCTCGGCGCGGATTATCGCGAACCGCTCGCCGCGCAATTGCGCGGCATCGGACTCGACGAGCTTGCGAGCGCGTTCGAGCGCGCGTGGGCGACGCATCCGGAAAGCGCGAACCCGGATGCGAAGGCATTCGACGCGACGATCGACCGCCTGCACGAACTGATCGAAGACGATGCGACGCTTCAAGCCGTCCATCGCTACGTCGCCGGACATGCCGATGCGTTCGAATCGCGAGATTGACCTCGTGCGCGCGACGCGGCATCGCGCGACGTGCGCACACGCAAGCGCGCCCCGCGCGGCGTTGAAATGCCACTGTATTCGCGAGCAACCCATCTAATGCCAGCCACCTCCGCTTTCGGTTTGATCCTCGCCATGCTCGTCGTCGGCCGCGTGCTTACGTGGCGCCGCGTCGTGCCCGACAGCGCGCCGGCCGCGCTCAACCTCGTCGTGCTCTACGTCTGCCTGCCGGCGGCAGTGCTGCTCTACGCGCCGAAACTGACGTTCGAGCGCGGCCTGCTCGGCCTGATCGCGGTGCCGTGGTCGATCCTCGTCGCGAGCCTTGCGCTCACGCTCGCGCTGTCGAAGTTGCTGCGCTTTTCGCGCGACGTGACGGCCGTGCTTCTGCTCCTGATTGCGCTCGGCAACACTTCGTTTCTCGGCTTCGCGCTGATGCCCTCACTCGCCGGCGAAGGCGCGCTGCGCTACGCGATCGCCTACGACCAGTTCGGCACGTTCCCGATGCTGTGCACGTTCGGCCTGATCACGCTCGGGCTTTACGGCGGCGAGCGGCACACGGTGGGCTCGATCCTGCGCCGCATCGTCACCTTCGTGCCGTTCATCGCGCTCGTCGTTGCGTTGACCGTGATGCCACGCGACTACCCGGAAGCGGTCGCGAAGCCGCTCAAGCTCGTCGCCGACAGCCTGCTGCCGATGGTCGCGCTGGCGGCCGGCATGCAACTGCAGCTGAAGATGCCGCGCGAACACCTCGTTCCGCTCGGCTATGGACTGCTCGCCAAGCTGATCCTGATGCCGCTGCTCGCACTCGGCCTCGCCACGCTGCTTGGCCTGCACGGCGAGATGCGCGCCGCCGCGATCTACGAAACCGCGATGCCGCCGATGATCACCGCCGGCGCTCTGCTCTCGCTCGCCGGGCTCGCACCCGAACTCGCCGCCGCGCTGGTCGGCTTCGGCATGCTTGCCTCGATGGCGACGCTGCCGCTTTGGCATTGGCTGCTCGCGGGCTGAAGCCGGCCGCTTCGCTTCATGGCAAACCTTTACGCGCGTCCGTCATGCGCGCCCGCGATCCGCGCCGTATGCTGCGATTTTCCGCATCCAAGGGATCGCCCATGTTGCGCGCGCTCGTCGCATCGCTGCTTCTCGTCTTCGCCAGCGGCGCGAGCGCCGGCGACCGCATCACCGGAAAGTCCTTCGCGACGCGTTCGGAAGTGATCGCACAGCACGGCATGGTCGCGACCTCGCATCCGCTGGTCACGCAGGTCGGACTCGACGTGCTCAAGGCCGGCGGTACGGCGGTCGACGCCGCGATCGCGGCGAACGCGGCGCTCGGCCTCATGGAGCCGGTGTCGAACGGCGTCGGCGGCGACCTGTTCGCGATCGTCTGGGACGCGAAGACGAAAAAACTCTACGGCTACAACGGTTCGGGCCGCTCGCCGAAATCGCTGACGCTGGAATGGTTCCGGGATCATCACTACACGGAAATCCCGCCGACCGGCCCGCTGCCGGTGAGCGTGCCGGGCGCGGTCGACGGCTGGTTCGCGCTGCACGATCGCTTCGGCAAGTTGCCGATGAAGCAACTGCTCGGGCCGGCGATCCGCTACGCGCGCGAGGGCTTTCCGGTCACCGAACTCATCGCACACTACTGGGCGCTGTCGGTACCGCGCCTGTCGAAATTCCCCGGCTTCACCGAACAGTTCACGCTCAATGGCAAGGCGCCCGCGAAAGGCGAAATCTGGAAGAACCCGAATCTCGCGAGCACCCTGCAATCGATTGCCGATGGCGGCCGCGACGCGTTCTACAAGGGCCGCATCGCGCGCGTGATCGGCGACTACTTCAAGGCCAACGACGGTTTTCTTTCCTATGACGATCTCGCCGCGCACCACGGCGAATGGGTCGAACCGATCTCGACCAACTACCGCGGCTACGACGTCTGGGAACTGCCGCCGAACGGTCAGGGCCTCGCCGCGCTGGAAATGCTCAACATTCTTGAGGGCTACGATTTCTCGAAGATCCCGTTCGGCAGCGCCGAGCACGTGCATCTCTTCGTCGAAGCGAAGAAGCTCGCGTTCGAAGATCGCGCGAAGTTCTATGCCGATCCGGATTTCGCCAAGGCGCCGATCGCGACCCTGCTGTCGAAGGACTACGCCGGGAAACGCCGCGCGCTGATTTCCGAACGTGCTGCGCGCAAAGTCGATCCGGGTCAGGCCAATCTCGGCGGCGACACGATCTACATGACCACCGCCGACCAGTGGGGCAACATGGTCTCGCTGATCCAGTCGAACTATCGCGGCATGGGTTCGGGCATGGCGCCGCCCGGGCTTGGCTTCATCCTTCAGGATCGCGGCCAGATGTTCGTGCTCAAGAAAGGCCACGCGAACACGTACGCGCCGGGCAAACGGCCGTTCCACACGATCATTCCCGCGTTCGTCACGAAGGATGGCGCGCCGTGGCTGAGCTTCGGCGTCATGGGCGGCGACATGCAGCCGCAGGGCCACGTCGAGATCCTCATGAACCTCATCGACTTCGGCATGAACCTGCAGGAAGCCGGCGACGCGCCGCGCATCCAGCACGAAGGTTCGACCTCGCCCGAAGGCGAAGCCACGCCAATGACCGACGGCGGCTGGGTCGACCTCGAATCCGGCTTCCCCTACGAGACCGTGCGCGGCCTCATGCAGAAAGGCCACTCCGTGCGCTCTGCCGACGGGCCTTACGGCGGCTATCAGGCGATCGAATGGGACGCGAAGAACCGCACGTACATCGGTGCGTCCGAGTCACGCAAGGATGGGCAGGCGGCTGGATATTGATGCGCTATCGTTTGCGCAGATTCGAAATGAGGCATGTCCCATGAAACTTGCTTCGCTGGTTCTTGCTGTTGTTGCGGCATTCGCGTCGACGCCTGTTTGCGCGAATGGCGCTGACGACGAAGCAAACTGGAAAGCCACGCGCGGACATCTCGCGCAATCGCTGGCAGCGAGCTCAAAGCCGCGCGATTGGCTGTTGTCCGCTGCGTTGTTCGCTGAACCTCGGTCGGCGGAAATCGCCGCCACCCTTGCGAAGGCGGTCGCCGCCGCACCGGACGACGCGCTCGTGCAATGGGTCGCCGCGACGGCAGGCAACGAGTCTGCGACCACGGCGCTGACCCGTCTCGAACCCGACAACGGCGCATCTTGGCTGCCGATGTTGCGATCGGCAATCGAGCGCGATGACGAATCCGGTATCGACGCCGCGCTGTCCGGCTTCTCCACCAGCGCGCGCTTCGACGACCACTACGGCCAGTTGCTGCACGCGTGGCAGGACGCGTTGCGGGCCGAACCGGAAGCGCCCATCTGCGATGGCGACGAGAAGCGCTGCAATCGCACGGAGCGGGAATTCTTCCTCGCGATGGCGTTTACCGCAGCCAGCGTGTTTCCCGCCACGCAGCCCATCCTGAACTTCTGCAAGGCGACGGCAGCGGATTCGCCGCACCACCGGCAATGTGAAACAGGCGCGCGCAACATGTTCCGAAACAGCCAGACGATGGTGTTGAGCGCAGTCGGATTCGCGCTGCTGCGCGATCTGGACGCACTCACACCCGCCGACAAGGAACTGCATCGCCAGCGGGAATGGCTCAGCGAGGTGACGATGCCGATCCATCGCAATTTCGTACCCGGCAACGTGGCCTACGCCGCCTTTCTGGCCGACTGGACGACGCTCGACAGCGAGTTCGAGGTGATGCGGCGATTGGCGCAGCGCAATGGCCAGCCCTTGTTGCCGCCCGACGGCTGGGTCAGCCCTGGCCAGCACGCACGCGAAGCCTCGAAGGCGCGCGGAGAACGCTGAGCTTCATCGCCACGGCGGCGCGGTGTACGCTTCCCGCGCTGTGCAAGCCATCGGAGGCGACATGCTGAAGGTCTTGGTTGCGAGTTCCAAGGGCGGTGCGGGCAAGAGCACGATCGCGACGAATCTCGCCGCGAATTTCGCGGTCGACGGCAAGAACACGGTGCTCGTCGACGCGGATCGGCAAGGATCGAGCCTGCATTGGAGCGAGCGCCGCTCGGTGCATCCGAACGCGGTGCTCGGTGTTCCCGGGTTGCGCCGCGATTGGGCCAAGCACGTGCCGGATGATGCGCAGCGCGTGGTCATCGACACCGCGGCGGGCATCACGGCCGGCGAAGTCGGCGAATGGTTGGAGTTCGCGGACGTGCTCATCGTTCCCGTGCTGCCGTCGGCGATCGACCTCGAAGCGACGATGCCGTTCCTCGACGAAGTCGCCGAACTGCCGCGTGTGAAGAAGGGCAAGGCCGCAGTCGGCCTCGTCGCCAATCGCCTGAAACCGTGGACGAACGCCTCGCAGCTCGCCGTCGAGGAAATGCAGTCGCTGCCGTTCCCGCTCGTCGCGCAGCTGCGCGACACGCAGGGCTACGTGCTCGCCAACGCGCTCGGCAAGAGCATCTTCGACTACCACTCCGAACAGGTGCGCTCGCACCAGGACGACTGGGCGAAACTGTTGCGCTGGTTGAAGAAGAACGGCTGATTCGAGACACGGCGGATCGGGGCGCGAGACGCCGGATCCGCCGCTTGCACGGCTTGATCCAGCCTGCGTCGCGCGATGTTTGCCAGCGCGTTCGCAAACCTCCGTTAACACGCATTTGCGCAACCTTTGCAGCGTTCCGGTCAGCCGAAGCGCCCGCCGCGCGTTCCAACAGGCACGGCCGGTCCGGCCGCAACCTGGAGAACGCCATGCACATCCTTTCCCGCCGCTTCGCCCTGACCGCGCTCGCCGCCTGCCTGTGCGGCTCGGCGATGGCCGCCGACAACGCCAACGACGCAGCCGGCGCCAATCCGCGCGCCGAACGCCGCGCGCAGGTCGAACAGGCCATCCTCGACCAGATCGACACCAACCACGACGGCGTGATCAGCCGCGCCGAATACCAAGCCTGGGTCGACAGCCGCTTCGCCAAGCTCGACGACAACGGCAATGGCGTCGTAACGGCCGACGAAATCGCGCATTCGGCGGCGACGCAGCAGCGCAACGAGCGCCGCGCCGAGCAGTTCGTCAAACGCTTCGGCGGCAAGGACGCCACGCAAGTCACCAAGGCGGATTTCGAAGCCAAGCAGATGGCGCGCTTCGATCGCATCAGCGGCGGCAGCGACACGGTCACCGCCGACCAGCTCATGCCCAAGCGAGGCATGTTCATGCACCACCGCGGAAGCCCCGCCGCGGCAGCCTCGCCCAGCTCGGGACAGTGAGGCGGTGCGGGATCGGCGGCGTGCCCCGCGCCGCCGATCCGCTTCGAACGCTGTTCATGCGATGCGGCTTGACCATCGCCCTCGCGATTGCGGCATCATCGACGCTCCGCCGCACAGGAGCTTCCGATGAGTTCGCGTGACATCATCCTCATACGCCACGCGCATGCCGAAAGCTCGACGCTCGGCCAGGACGACATGGCCCGCGCGCTCAGCGCAACCGGCATCGACGAGGCCAAGGCCGCCGGCGCATGGCTTCAGCAGCACGGCGCAACACCCGACCGCGTGCTCTGTTCGCCCGCCGTGCGCGCGAAATCCACCTGCGACCTCATCGCCGCCGCGCTCGGCAGCGCAACCGCGCGCGAGGACGTGCGCATCTACGAAGCGACGCCGGCCACGCTGTTGCGCATCCTCGACGAGAACGCCGATTCACGCTGCCTGATGCTCGTCGGCCACAATCCAGGCCTGGAAGCGCTCGTCGCGCTGCTCAGCGAAGGCGCGTCCGACTCGGGCCGCGGCATGCCGCCCGGCGCGGTCGCGTGGTTGACGATTCCGCATGGCGACATCGAGCCGGGCACGGCGCAGGTGCGCCACTTCTGGTGGCCCTGAGCCGCCGCGACCGCGCATGCACGCGCGCCTGCTCCTGCTCGCCGCCGCGCTGTGCGCCTGCGCGGCGGGCCATGCGCGCGCGCAGGACGGCGAGATCATCCATCTCGACGCAAGCCGCTCCAGCGGCGGCTTCCGCGTCAAGGTCGTCTGGCTGCTCGGCATCAACGGTGACTTCGGACGCATCGACGGCGACGTCCGCCTCGATCCGTTCCGCAATGCGCTGCGCGTGGAAGCGCGCGTCGACGCGACGAGCCTGCGCATGTCGAGCACGCGCTACGAGAACTGGGCGAAGTCGGAGGAATTCTTCGACGTCGCGCGTCACCCGCAGATCAGCTTCACCTCCGACGACGTCCCGCGTACGCGCCTGCGCGGCGGCGGCGACCTGTCCGGCCAGTTGACCGTGCGCGGCATCACCCAGCCCGTGCGGTTCGCGCTGCTGCCGTCCGAGTGCGAGCGCCCGGCCTACGATTGCCCGATTCGCGTCAACGGCACGATCCGCCGTTCGCTATTCGGCATGGGTTCGAACCGCGGCACGATCGCCGACAAGGTCGAACTCGACTTCCGCATCTACGCGCAAGGCGACGCGGCCGACGGCGCATTGACGCCGGGATGAGCGCCCGCACGCATCGCGCCGCGACGCTCTGGTTCGCGCGCGCGCTGGTCGCCGCGCTGGCGTTGCTCGTCGGCGCCTGCGGACTTAACCGGCCGCTCGCGCGTCAGGCCGCGACGCTCGTCGCGCAGGAACGTCCCGGCGATCTCGATTGCGATCGCGCCGACCATTGCGCGATCGCCTCGCCGTACGCCGACCTTGCCGACCGCGCGCGCAACGAAGATCGTGCCAACGCGCCCGCGCACTACGTCGACGTGCTCGAACAGGGCGAGGAATCGCTCGCGCTGCGCATCCACCTGATCCGCGCGGCGAAAAAGAGCATCGACATCCAGACCTTCATCTGGGCCGAGGACGACGCCGGCTGGCTCGTACTCGACGAACTCGTCGCCGCCGCGCGGCGCGGCGTGAAGGTGCGCATTCTCGCCGACCAGCTGTTCTCGCTCGACGACGTGGAATGGCTCTCGCGCATCGCGCGCGCACACGCGAACCTCGAATTCCGCCTCTACAACCCGACCTTCGACGAAGCGGTCACGCAGCCCGTCGAATTCGCCGCCGGCGTGCTGTGCTGCTTCTCGCGCTTCAACCAGCGCATGCACAACAAATTGTTCCTCGTCGACGGCGAGATCGGCATCGCCGGCGGGCGCAACGTCGAAAACCGCTATTTCGACTGGGACCAGACCTTCGATTACCGCGACCGCGACGTGCTCGTCATCGGCCCGCGCAGCGGCGCGCAGATGCAGGCCTCGTTCGATCGTTTCTGGACGCATCCGCGCGCGACGCCGCTGACGCGGCTCAACGACGTCAACCGCTACATCGTCGAGGACGGCATTTCGCACAACCCGCTGCGCGCGCCCGAAAGCGCCGACCTCGCGCGCATCGACGCGCTGCGCGCGCGTGCGCTCGACGCGAAGGCGATGCGCTTGCTCGCCGAGCGCGCGCTGCGCGTCGGCCGCGTCGACTACTTCTCCGACGCGCCGGACAAGGCCGATCGCGCGGGCGATCCCGCGCTGCTCGCGTTGACCTCGCGCATCAGCGACCTGCTCGTCCACGCGCAGCGCGAGATCGTGCTGGAAACCCCGTATCTCGTGCTCAGCGGCAAGGCACGCAAGGTGTTCCGATCGCTGCACAAGCGCGCGCCGCCGGTGCGCGTGATCGTGTCGACGAACTCGCTCGCGGCGACGGACGCGTTCTACGTCTACGCGCTGTCGTACAAGTACAAGAAGCGCTACCTGCGCCGCTACGGTTTCGAGATCCACGAATTCAAGCCGTTCCCGGCCGATGCCGCCGATTTCATCGCCGACTACGACGCGCTCTCCGGCGGCGAACACGGCGGCCGCTACAAGCGTTACGCGCAAGCGCCGCTCAAACGCGGCGGGGTGCGCCTCGGCCTGCACGCGAAGTCGCTGGTCATCGACGGCGCGATCGCGATCATCGGCTCGCACAACTTCGATCCGCGCTCGGACGACTACAACACCGAATCGGGCTTCATCATCGACGATGCCGCAATCGCCGCACGCGTACGCGGCGCGGTGCTGCGCAATGCCGAACCGCAGAATGCCTGGACCATCGCGCCGCGCGAACGCAGCGGCGTGCTCGCGCGCGTCAACGAGGCGATTTCCGACGTCTCGACCGCGCTGCCGCTGTTCGACCTGTGGCCGTTCCGCTACGCGAGCAGCTTCGAACTCAAGCCCGGCTGCGCGCCCTCGCTGCCCGGCGACGCGGATTTCTACGCCTGCCACGTCGACGTCGGCGATTTCCCCGAGGTCGACCTGCCGCTGAAGACGATCTACACGCGCATCGTGACCGCATTCGGCGCCGGGCTGGTCGGCATCCTCTAGATGCGCGGCGATTGACGCCGCTAGCCCCGGCTGGCTAGTCTGTCCCGCTCTTTTCCGTGGAGTCCTGCCATGTCGCTCGCCATCACCATCGAGCTCGGCGATGCCGACCTCCAGCACTTCGTCGACGCCATGAAAAAGGCGCAGGCGGAGGCGAAGAACCTCTCGCCCAAGCAGATCGCCGACGCTGCCGCGCAGCTGCTCGTCGAAGGCCACAAGGTCAAGGTGCCGCATTTCATTGCCGAGCGCCTGCACAAGCTCGACGACATGATCTCCATGGTCAACGACGAAGGTTTCGGCCTGCCGGCCGAGGACAAGGAACGCGTGCTGGCGTGCCTGACCTACTTCGCCAATCCGCAGGACATCATCCCCGACAACGTGCCCGTGCTCGGCTTTCTCGACGAAGCGATCATGATCGAGCTGTGCGTGCGCGAACTGCGCTACGAGATCGAGGCCTACGAGGATTTCGTCGATTTCCGCAAGCGCGAAGCGGCTGCGCGCGGCGTCGACCCGGCCACACTCAAGACGCAGCGCGTCGACTGGGCCGAAGCGCGCCGCGTCGAAGTCATCGACCGCATGCGCAAGCGCCGCGGCCAGAGCTACCAGTCCAGCGGCGGCGGCTGGAAGCCGGCGCTGTTCTCCTTCGGCGGCTGATTGCCTCGACGACGAAACCAACAAAAAGGGCCGCGAAAGCGGCCCTTTTTCATTGCCCGGGAAACGCCGTCAGTTCGTCGAGATCTGCGACAGCAATCCCGACTGCGCGCCGCCGAGCAGGATCACGACCACGGCGATCGCGATCGGCAGGCCGAACATGAGCAGGTTGATGAGCCAGCCATACCACGGCATCGGCGGTCGCTCGGCAGGTGGCGGGCTGCCCGGCTCGACCGTGCGGAACACGACGAACGTGTTGGCCACGAGGTCGTGCAGCGCCTGCTTGCGTTCGGTGAGCCCGGCCATGAGGTAGCCGATGTTGAAGAGCATGCCGGACAGGATCTTGGCGAAATAACGCGCGCTGGCCTTGCCGAAACCGATGCGATGGCCGGTTTCGCCGACGACTTTCAGAGCCATCGCACGCTTGCCCGGCGTGGCTTGGCCCGCGCTCGATTCGAACATCGCGAAATACAGCCACTGACCGACGAAGGCGATCAGCATCACGGACATCAGCATCGGCATCAGCGCGAGCACGTTCGGCATGCCGCCGTCGGAGCGCGGCATCAGAGCAGCGAAACCCGCGCCCGCCAGCCCCACCTGCAACGCGCCCGCGACGATGCCGATGAGCAGGCCGTCGATCGCCATCGCCGCGCAGCGCCGCCAGAAACCGGCGTGGATCGTCCGGCCGGGCGGCAAGCGCAGCGCACCGAGTTCGTCGGTGGTCGGCGTCGCGGCGGCGGCGAGGCTGTGGCCGGTGTCGATGGATGCGGTCGGGCGATAAGCACGCGCGGTGTCGCGCGCGATCGAGGTGTCGGCGTCGAAGGCTTGCGCGGGCACTTCGTCGCGCACGGGCGGCGGCGCGATGTCGTCGCGCTCGCCGTAGGCGTGCCACGCCGTGCTGCCGACTTCGGCCACCTGGATCGTGCGCGGCCACAGTCCGCGTTCGACGCGGTCGTCGACGAACACGCGCGGCATCGGCCCGCGCGCGCCGCCCGATTGCACGACGAACAGGTCGGCGCGCTCGTCCGGTGCGCAGATTTCCGCTTCCGCGCCGATCGCGGCGATGCCGGTGGCGAGCGTCTGCAGCTTGCCGAGGTCGTCGCCCTGCTTGATGGTCAGCGGCGCGCGCTGGACGAGCTGGCTGCGTAGTTTGGCCTCGTCGAGGCGGAACCAGGCGGCGAGGCGCGGCCAGACCGCGTCTTCGGTGAAAGCCGGGAGGATGTCCCCGGTGAGCACCAGTGCGTAGCTTCCCCCCGCCATGCCTTTCCCCTTCGATGGATGCCCGCGTTACGGCCGTTCGAGAATGGCCGTGACGCCCATGCCGCCAGCGGTGCAGATCGAAATGAGGCCGCGGCCCGAACCGCGATCTTCGAGCATCTTCGCGAGTGTGGCGAGGATGCGCGCGCCAGTGGCGGCAAACGGGTGACCGGCGGCGAGACTCGAACCGTTGATGTTGAGCTTGGCCGGGTCGATCGAACCCAGCGGCTGGTCGAGGCCGAGCCGGTTCTTGCAATAGTCCGCCGATTCCCACGCGCGCAACGTGCACAGCACCTGCGCGGCGAAGGCCTCGTGGATTTCGTAGAAGTCGAAGTCCTGCAAGGTCAGGCCGGCTTCCGCGAGCATGCGCGGCACGGCGATCGTCGGCGCCATGAGCAAGCCTTCGCCGTGCACGAAATCGACCGCCGCCACGCGCGCATGCGTGACGTAGGCCTGCACCTTGAGGCCGCGCGCGGCGGCCCATTCGTCGCTGGCGATGAGCACCGCGGCGGCGCCGTCGGACAGCGCGGTCGAGTTGCCCGCGGTCAGCGTGCCTTGGCCGGAGATCTTGTCGAACGCGGGCTTGAGCGCGGCGAGTTTTTCCATCGTCGTGTCGGGACGCAGGATGTTGTCGCGCTCGACGCCGCGGAACGGCGCGACGAGATCCTTGAAGAAACCGCGGTCGTACGCGGCGGCGAGCTTCTTGTGGCTTTCCATCGCGAGGCGATCCTGATCCTCGCGCGCGATGTGCCACTCCTTCGCCATCATTTCGCAATGGTCGCCCATCGACTTGCCCGTGCGCGGCTCGGCGACGCCGGGAAATGACGGCTTGAGCTCGGACAGCGAGAAGCCGCGCAGCGCGGTCTTGACCTTGTCCAGCGGCGTCTTCGCGCGATTGACCGCGAGCAAGCGCTGCTGCAGCGCGCGCGAGTAGACGATCGGCACGTCGCTCGTGGTGTCCGCGCCGCCGGCGATGCCGGCCTCGATCTGTCCGGCCGCGATCTTGTTGGCGATGACGATCGCGTTGTCGAGCGAAGTGCCGCAGGCGCGCGCCGTGGTGATGCCAGGCGTCGTCGGTGCGAGGCCCGAGGACAGCGTCGCCTCGCGCGCGATGTTCCAGTCGGACGCGTGCTTGATGACGGACCCAAAGGCTACTTCGCCGAGTTCGAGCCCGTGCAGATCGAAGCGTTCGACGAGCGAGCCGAGCGTTTTCACCGCCATGCCGAAATTGCCGACGTCGGCATAGGCGGTGTTGTTGCGGCAGAACGGAATGCGTACGCCGCCGATGATGCCTGCACGTTTCGGAATCACTGCTTCACCCTTCGCGGCTTGCCAGCCTGATTCCTCGGGATTCTATATGCCGGAGAATGCTGCGTGCACTCAACCCAGCGATGCAGGTGGCGGACCCCAGTGAGCCTCGTTGAGACGCCAGAACTCGCGATACCAGATACGGAACATCGCAATTTCCTCCCCGCGCGAGTCCTCGCCGAGGGCATCGACCATGGCCTGCGGCGGTTGGCCTTCGTCGGTGACGCGGATGAACGCATCGAACAACTCGGTCCACAGCGGCGGGTAGGCAATGCGCGAGGCATCACGCTGCAAGCGCGCACGCTCCGCGGCCACGTCGCGATTGCCGCCCCGCTTCATGGCGACGCTCTGCACCCACGGCGAGTCGGTGTACATCTGCAGGAGTTCGAAACCGCAGTGCTCGAGATAGATCCGTACTTCCTCGGGCGTGGCGAACTGATTGCGCGCGACGTCCTTGCGTTGCGCGAGGTCCACGCCGCGGTATTGCCTGACTTCCAGCGCGAAACGGCGCCAGCCTATCGGGTGCGCAAGGTTCCAGGTATCGAAAAACAGCAAACCGCCCGGCTCCAGCACGCGCGCGAGTTCCTCGAGATAAAGGAGGAAATCCTCCTTGTCCATGTGGATGAACACCGCAACGCAATACGCCTTGCTGAAACTGCCGTCGGCCAGCGCACGCAGGCTGCTGTTCGACAATTCGGTAAATCCGACGTTGGACATATCGGCGAGTCGCTCGCGCGCGACGCCTAACATGTTCGCGGAGATGTCCGCGCCCTGCCAATGCGCGACCTTGGGCGCGAGCTCCATGCCAATGCGGCCAACACCGCAGCCCAGCTCGAACACGCGATCGTTTGCGTCGAGCGCCAACGCGCACTCGACCTGCCGCGCCGTGTACGCGCCCGTCAAGCGCGCAACTTCCTCGTTCGAGCTGCCGTCGACGGCGAGGAACGCACCGGTCTTGGTGCTGGCTTTGTGATCCCAGAAAGCTTTGTAGTTGGTAGGTTGCATGGAAACTCAAGCGGCAAGGCGTCTATGCCCGATCCGTCTATGGTACACGCAGCCTGCACGAGGCTGGGCTTGAGCGTCTCGTTTTGCCTTGCACGTTACGCATCAATCCGCCGGTGACGCGTCAACGCCGTGGCGTCCCATCACGGCGCGGCCGCGATCCGCCGAGCTTGCGCGTGAGCGTGTTGCGCCCGAGGCCGAGCGCCTTCGCCGCGTTCTGGCGATGGCCGTGGTGCGCTTCGAGCGCGGCGTCGAGAAGGACGCGCTCGAAGCGCTCGCGTGCTTCGCCGTGCAGGTCCACGGCGCCGGCGGCGAGTCGCTGCGCGGCCCAGGCGCGCAGAACGTCGTCCCATTCGGCATTCGCGGCAACGGCCTGCGTATGCGCGGGCGGCAAGTCGGCGACGTCGATCGTGCGCGTGGTCGAGAGCACGGCGACGCGGCGGCACAGGTTTTCAAGCTGACGCACGTTGCCGGGCCACGTGCGCTCGCGCAGCGCGGCGAGCGCAGCGGGCGAGAAACGTTTTTGCGTTATGCCGGCTTCGACGCAGGCGCGTTCGAGGAAGTGCGCGGCGAGCAACGGCACGTCGTCGGCGCGTGCGCGCAGCGGCGGCACATCGAGGCGCACGACATCGAGGCGATGCAGTAGGTCGGCGCGGAATTCGCCGCGCGCGACCTTCGCGTCGAGATCCTGATGCGTCGCCGCGATCACGCGCACGTCGGCGCGCAGCAGTTCGCGGCCGCCGACGCGGTAGAACTCGCCGGCAGCGAGCACGCGCAGCAAGCGCGTCTGCAGCGCGAGCGGCATGTCGCCGATTTCGTCGAGGAACAGCGTGCCACCGGCCGCCTGCTCGAAGCGGCCGGGATGACGCCGCGTCGCGCCCGTGAACGCACCGGCCTCGTGGCCGAACAGTTCCGACTCGAGGAGCTCCGCGGGAATCGCGCCGGTGTTGAGGGCGACGAACGGACGCGACGAACGCGCGCTTTCGCGGTGCAGCGCGCGCGCGACGAGTTCCTTGCCGGTACCGGTTTCGCCGGTGACGAGCACGCCGAGGCCGCTCGCGGCGACTTGGCCGATCGCGCGGAACAGTTCGCGCATTGCGGCGCTGCGGCCGAGCAGCGAGGGTTCGTTCGCGCCCTGCGTTTCCGGCGCAGGCGCCGCGGCAGCCTCGTGCGCAAGCGCGCGCCGCGCGGACGCGACGGCCTGGTCGAGGTCGAAAGGTTTGGCGAGATAGTCGAACGCGCCGAGCCGGTACGCGGACGCGGTCGTGGCGACGTCGGTAAACGCGCTCATGACGATGACCGGCACGCGCGCATCGCCCGTGGCAATGCGTTCGAGCAATTTGAGGCCGCTCGCGCCCGGCATGCGCACGTCGGTGAACAGCACGTCGGGTTTCGCGTCGGCGAAGGCTTGCGTGGCTTGCTCGGCGCCGGGGAAGTCGCGCGTCGCGAACCCGGCTTCGCGCAACGCGGCGGCGAGCACGACGCGCACGGCGCGATCGTCCTCGACGATCCATGCCACCGGCGGCGGCGCGGATGGATTCATTCCGACACCGGCAACAGCAGCGTGAACACGGTCGCGCCGGGCCGGCTCGCGTAGACGAGGTCGCCGCCATGTTCGCGCGCGATCTCGCGGGCGATGGCGAGTCCGAGCCCGCTACCTTCGGCGCGGCCGGAGACGAGCGGTTCGAACAGCGTGTGCGCGAGTTCGGCGGGCACGCCGCGACCGTCGTCGTCGATGTCGATGCGCAGCGCGAGCCGCGCGGCGCGATCGCCGACGCGCAGGTTGCGCTCGATGCGCGTGCGCAGCGTGAGCGTGCGCGCGCCCGCTTCGAGCGCGTTGCGCGCGAGGTTGAGCAACGCCTGCTGCACACGGTCGGCGTCGATGCGCACCACGGGCAGGCTCGGGTCGTAGTCGCGGCGGATGGCGGCGCCGGCATCGTCGGCCGCGACCAGCGCGAGGACGCGCTCGACGATCTCGTGCACGTTGGTCGGCACGAGACGCGGCTTGGCGCCGCTGTGCAGCAGGCGCTGCGCCAGCGCGGCCAGACGGTCGGCTTCGTCGATGACGAGTTGCGCGAGCTCGCGGTCGCCGTCGCCATTCAGATGACGCTGCAAAAGTTGCGCGGCGCCGCGCATGCCGGCGAGCGGACCACGCACTTCGTGGGCGAAGCCGCGCAGGGTTTCCGACCAGCGCGTGGTGACGGCGGTTTCGCCGGACACGGGCAGCACCTCGATCAGCAAGGCCGTGCCGTGCGGCGTCAGGGCGACGTCGGCGGCGCGGTCGCCGAGCGCGGTGCGCAGTCGCGTCTCGCGCAACCAGATGCGGCGTTCGTCGTCGAAGGCGCGGCGCGCGCCGTCGACGAGGCTCGGTGGCCGCGCGTCGAGCGCGTCGAGCGGCAGGCCGCGCACGGCCTCGCTGCCGCGGCCCAGCCATTCGCGCAGCGACTGGTTGGCGGCGTCGAGCGTCAGCGCGCGGTCGATGCGGCCCATCGGCGTCGCGCAGCCCTCGCCGTCGGCAACGGCGGCGGGCGACAGCGTGGCGGCGGAAAAGTCCATTGCACCAGTTTAGTGCGAAGCCGGTTCAGGGAAATTGTCGCCGCGGCCGCCGCCAGTCTGAACCCAAGCCATCGTGAAAAAAACGTTGTTCATCCGAGGGTTGCGAAGCGACGCCTACGGTTTCCCCACGACCTGCGGATTCCCCGCATCAAGGCGTACGAGGAGATCACCATGAAGCTGCATACCGCACGTTTTTCGACCGTTGCGCTGGCTTCGCTGTTCGCCGTGGCGGCGGCGCCGTTCGCGACCTCCGCGATGGCCGCTGGCGACGACGACTCCAGCATGAAGTCCGATCAGCCGGTGACCGATACGTGGATCACGACCAAGGTCAAGTCCGAACTGGCGACGACCGACGGCGTGAAAAGCATGGACATCAGCGTCAAGACCGTCGACGGCGTGGTCACGCTGACCGGCGTGCTTGCCAACGATACGGCCGTAAAGAAGGCCGTTGCCGCCGCGCAGAGCATCAAGGGCGTCAAGAGCGTCGACTCCTCGGGCCTGAAGTCCAGGGAATGATCGATCCATCGGGTTCCGCGAGTCGGGCCGATGCAACACCCCAACCAACGGAGTACATGACATGAACGAAGACAAGATCAAAGGTCAGTGGAAACAGCTCGCCGGCAAGCTCAAGGCGAAGTGGGGCAAGTTGACCGATGACGATCTCAAGATCGCCGAAGGCAATTCGGAATATCTGGCCGGCAAGCTGCAGGAGCGCTACGGCATCGCCAGGGACGAGGCGGACAAGCAGATCCGCGACTTCGACCGCTTGCTGTAATCACATCGCGGCAATCACGAGCAGCAGGGCGGCGCGTCACGCCGCCCTGCTTTCCGGAGGATTCCGACATGGGCAAATATTTTCTGGCATGGCTGCTCGGCGTACCCGCCGGCCTGCTCATCCTCATCTATCTGTTCACGCACTTGTTCTGAAGGCGGGCACCACGCCTTGGCGCGGCGTCCGCGGCGCCGCGGAAGGTCAGTAGTCGTAGGCCGATTCGCCGTGCGAATGGATGTCCAGTCCTTCGCGCTCGTGCTCCTCGTTCACGCGCAGCCCGACCGTCCAGTCGGCGATCTTGTAGGCGAGCGCGGCGACGAGCGCGCTCCAGACCACGGTCAGACCGACCGCCTTGGCCTGCGTCAACAGCTGCGCGGCGATGCCGGGGTATCCCGTCGCTCCGGTCACCCAGTCCGTCACCGAACCCGGGCCACCCAGCGCGGGCGAGTTGAAAATGCCCGTGAGCAGCGCGCCGGTGATGCCGCCGAGCGCATGCACGCCGAACACGTCGAGCGAATCGTCGGCGGGAATGCGGCGCTTGAGTCCGGTCACGCCCCACAGGCAGACCAGCCCGCCGATCGCGCCGATCGCGAATGCGCCGCCGATGCCGACATTGCCCGCGGCGGGCGTGATCGCGACGAGGCCGGCGACGGCGCCCGACGCCGCGCCGAGCATCGAAGGCTTGCCCTTGAGCAGCCATTCCCCGAACGTCCAGGACAGCACGGCGCAAGCCGTCGCGACATACGTGTTGAGGAACGCCAGCGCGGCGCCGCCGTTGGCTTCGAGAGCCGATCCGGCATTGAAGCCGAACCAGCCGAACCAGAGCAGCGAGGCGCCGATCATGGTCATGGTCAGGCTGTGCGGACGCAGCGCCTCGCGGCCGAAGCCGAGCCGCTTGCCGAGCAGGAACGCCCCGACCAGTCCGGCCACGCCGGCGTTGACGTGCACGACCGTGCCTCCGGCAAAGTCGAGCGCGCCCATTTGCCAGATGTAGCCCGCACTGGCGTTGAGCGCTTCGGCGCCGGCCGCATCGGTGTAGGCGTCGGGACCGGGCCAGAACCACACCATGTGCGCGATCGGCAGGTAAGCCAGGGTGAACCAGACCACGACGAAGACCAGCAGCGCCGAAAAGCGGATGCGCTCCACCAGCGAGCCGACGATCAGGCTGCAGGTGATGGCCGCGAACGTCGCCTGGAAGGCGGCGAACACGATCTCGTACATCGACACGCCTTTCGAGAACGTGCTGACGAGCGCCCACTCGCCGCGGGCGGGATCGGCAATGCCGCGCAGGAAGACGCGGTCGAAACCGCCGAAGAATGCATTGCCGCCCGTGAATGCGATGCTGTAGCCATAGGCGAACCAGAGCACGCTCACCAGCGAAAACACGACGAACACCTGCATCAGAACGGACAGCATGTTCTTGCTGCGCACGAGTCCGCCGTAGAACAGCGCCAGTGCCGGCACCGCCATCAGCAGGACGAGCGCGGTGCTGACAAGCATCCACGCGGTGTCGCCCTTGTCGGGCTGAGCGGCGCAGGCGGCGCCAGGGAGCAGGACAAACGCCGCGAGCGCGACGGCAGCACCCATCTTGCGCAGGAAAACCGGTTTCATAGCGCGTCATCTCCCATTTCGCCGGTGCGTACCCGTAACGCCTGCTCGAGCGGCATCACGAAGACCTTGCCGTCGCCGACCTTGCCGGTGCGCGCGGCGTCGAGGATCGCGTCGATGCAGGCGTCGGCGAGCGCCTCCGGCACGGCCGCTTCGAGCTTGATCTTCGGAACGAAGTCGACGGCGTATTCGGCGCCGCGATAGAGCTCGGTATGTCCCTTCTGGCGACCGTAACCACGCACCTCGGTCACGGTGACGCCGGCCACGCCGACCTGCGCGAGCGCGTCGCGCACATCGTCGAGCTTGAACGGCCGGATGATCGCGGTAATCAACTTCATCCCGGTCTCCCATGGCAACGGATTCGTTTCCCTGCCCGCGCGACGCTGCCGATCGCCGTGAGCACGCCGCTCCGGCGCGCAAGGGGCCGCACGCGATCGACGAGACGCAGCAGCGGCGACATGCGGGAAAGGACGCCCTTCGGATCGACCGATCGCAACCGCACGCCCCGGTCGCACGGGCGGCGCGCACCCGCAGGTGTGCGCGTTGCGCGGTGACGCAGCGCCTGACCGGCAACGTGCATGACCGCCAGCCCCGGCCCGCGCGCGGCGAGGATGGCGGTCACGACGGAGGCGAGCCGGAGCGAAGGGTTCATCGCATGCGGCCGCCCACGATTGCGGCAAACGTCGCCGAGCCGGGCATGGGCACCTCAGATCGCGTAGTACATCTGGTATTCGAGCGGATGCGTCGCCGCGCGGAAGCGCGTGACTTCCTGCATCTTGGTCTCGATGTAGGCGTCGATGAAGTCGTCGGAGAACACGCCGCCGGCCTTGAGGAAGCCGCGATCCTTGTCGAGCGCTTCGAGCGCCTGGTCGAGCGAGGAACACACGGTCGGGATGTTCTTTTCTTCTTCCGGCGGCAGGTCGTAGAGATCCTTGTCCGACGGCGCACCCGGGTCGATCTTGTTCAGGATGCCGTCGAGGCCGGCCATCATCAGCGCGCTGAAAGTGAGGTAGCCGCTGTTCATCGGATCGGGGAAACGCACTTCGATGCGGCGGCCCTTCGCGCTGTGCACGAACGGGATGCGGCAGCTCGCCGAGCGGTTGCGCGCGGAGTACGCGAGCATGACCGGCGCTTCGAAGCCGGGCACGAGACGCTTGTAGCTGTTCGTCGTCGAGTTCGCGAACGCGTTGATGGCGCGCGCGTGCTTGAAGATGCCGCCGATGTAATGCAACGCAGTCTGCGACAGGCCGCCGTAGAGATCGCCCGCGAACAGGTTGTTGCCGTTCTTCGACAGCGACTGGTGCACGTGCATGCCCGAGCCGTTGTCGCCGACGATCGGCTTGGGCATGAAAGTCGCGGTCTTGCCGTAGCGATGCGCGACGTTCTTGATCACGTACTTCATCGCGATCAGCTCGTCGGCCTTGCGCACGAGCGTGTTGAAGCGCGTGCCGATTTCGCACTGACCGGCGTTGGCGACTTCGTGGTGATGCACTTCGACGACCTGGCCGAGCTGTTCGAGCATCTTGCACATCTCGCTGCGCAGATCCTGGAACGTGTCCACCGGCGGCACCGGGAAATAGCCGCCTTTGACGCCGCCGCGATGGCCGGAGTTGCTGCCGTCGAACGACTTGTGCGTCGACCACGCAGCTTCTTCCGAACCGATTTCATAGGCGACGTGGCCCATGTCGTTGCGATAGCGCACCGAATCGAAGATGAAGAATTCCGGCTCCGGCCCGAAGAACGCAGTGTCGGCGATGCCCGTCGATTTCAGGTACGCCTCGGCACGCTTGGCGATCGAGCGCGGATCGCGCGCGTAGGCCTGCATCGTGCTCGGCTCGAGCACGTCGCACTGCAGGACGAGCGTCTTGTCGGCCATGAACGGGTCGATGAACGCCGCCTCCGGATCGGGCAGCAGCACCATGTCCGACTCGTTGATGCCCTTCCAGCCGGTGATCGACGAGCCGTCGAACATCTTGCCGTCTTCGAACAGCGACTCGTCGACCGAGCGCGCGGGATAGGTGACGTGATGTTCCTTGCCGAGCATGTCGGCAAAACGCAGGTCGACGAATTCGACGGCTTCGTCCTGGATGGTCTTGAGGATATTGGCGACAGCGGTCATGGCGGTGTCCGATGAGTGAAAGGATCGACCGACTGGAGCAAGCGCCGTGCCAGCCGCCGCAGGCACGAACCGTCCGCCAGCCATTGGCCCGGATGATCGGCCGGCCTCCCAGCGCCGTCGTTCCGTCGAAGTCAGGAATCCTGCTTTTTCAATGAGTTCCGGCAAGTGCAGGTTCGAAACGGCACGTCATCGGCTATCGGAACGACGATCTTTACCAACACGCGCAGCGGCGCCCTCCGCCTTGAGCGCCCCATATGCGTGCGACAAAAGCACCAAATTGGTGCGCTCTGTGGCGCCCACGATCACCATCGCCCCGCCGTAGAATGCCCCGCCCTTTTCCCCCGAGACCCACGCCGTGTCCGACCTCGCCGCCACGATCCTGCTCGGCCTCATCGAAGGCATCACCGAATTCCTGCCGGTGTCGAGCACGGGCCACCTGCTCATCGCCGAACACTGGCTCGGCGCGCGCTCGGATGTGTTCAACGTGGTCATCCAGGCCGGCGCGATCCTCGCCGTCGTGCTCATCTACCGCGAACGGCTGTGGCAACTCGCCACCGGCTTTGCGAAACCCGAGAATCGCGACTACACGGCGAAACTCCTCGTCGCCTTCCTCATCACCGCCGCACTCGGCTTCGCGGCGACGAAACTCGGCTTCAAGTTGCCCGAATCGATCACGCCGGTCGCGTGGGCACTCATCATCGGCGGCGTGTGGATGATTGCGGCGGAATGGCTCGCGGCGAAGCAACCCGACCGCAGCGCGATCACCTGGCGCGTCGCGATCCTCGTCGGACTCGCACAGGTCGTCGCGGGCGTCTTCCCCGGCACCTCGCGCTCGGCGGCGACGATCTTCGTCGCCATGCTCGCCGGCGCCAGCAACCGCGCCGCGGCAACCGAGTTCGCGTTCCTCGTCGGCATCCCGACGATGTTCGCGGCGAGCGGTTACGAGTTGCTCAAGGCGATCAAGGGCGGCGACGCGACGCACGAGGACTGGAGCGCGCTCGGCATCGCCTTCGCCGTCTCGCTCGTCACCGCGTTCGTCGCCGTGAAGTGGCTGCTCGGCTACATCCGCACGCACCGCTTCACGCCGTTCGCGGCGTATCGCATCGTGCTTGGGGCATTGTTGCTGGCGCTGCCGGCAGCGAATTAGCCGTTTGCTTTCGCTGCTTGTCTCTCAAGCGCTCTTTGTGCAGAGCGAGGCAGATTCACTATTTGAGAAATCGCTCCATAAGCAACGATCTTCGCCCCCTCCCTCAATAGGAACGGAGTTCCGATTTGCAGCTTGCCGTGGTGCTTTTCGGGAGATTGAAACGACACGAATACCTTCGCGGACTTTCCCAGCGTTATCGGCGCGGGCAGTTCAATGGCGCAATCCCAATCTTCACCCTCATAGTGAAATTGCGGACGGTAGCTGGTCATGCGAGTAGGCGACATCGTACGACCGCCCTCGTCTGCGCCAAGAAACGTAATCGAAACTTCTACATCGTTCGGAAGAGCGTTCATTGCTCGCGCAGCGCAGCATTGAGCGTGTAAGTCCCCGTCAACGTCGCCTCGCCAAGCACATGCCCGCGCAGCGCCTCGCGCAGTTGCGCGAGATCGAAACCCGGCGAAAGGTCGAGGTGTTCGACATCGAGCGCATAGACCGTGAATCCGTAACGATGCACGCGCTCGTCGTTCCACGGCGGGCACGGGCCGTCGTAGCCGCGGTATTCACCGCCCATGTCAGCGTCCCCGGCAAACCACGCGGTGTAGTCGTTGCGGCCCTGCACCGATCCGGCGGGGCCGTTCGGCACTTGCTTGCCGTGTGCGACGATGCCGTCAGAGCAAGCGCCCTGCGCGATGTCGGCGACATTCGCCGGAATGTTCGCGATCAACCAATGCACGAACTCGACGCGCGGCAGCGAATCCGGAACGACGCGGCCAGGCTGGTTCACGTCGTCGCCGCGCGAAGGCACGTCGATGTCGATGCAGGCGATCGCGAACGAGCGCGTGCCGGCCGGCGCGTCGCTCCCCGCCAGAAGCGGATTGCGATAGTCCGACAGCACGCAAGGCTCGCCGTCGGCACCGGGCTTGCCGAACGCGCACGTTGCAGGAATCGGCTGGCCGTCGGCGACATCGTTGCTGCGGATCTGCATGGTCGATCTCCAGGAAGTCTAGACGGCCAAACGCGCGAACGGGCCGGCGAGCGCGTCGCCGTATTGCTGCCAATGGCCCGCGGCGAAGCGGCCGCGCGGACGGCCGCGCAGACGCTGCGCCTGCGCGCCGAAGTCGAGCGCGTCGAGGCCGAGGAATTTCGCGAGCTTTTTCGCGGCATCGCCGTCGGCGACGAGATCGTCGGCATGCACGACAAGCCGGCGCGGATCGTCGAGCTGCGCGCCATGCGCGATGTGCTGGCGCGCACGCGCGAGCCAGTCGGCGCTGGCGTTGACATCGGCGCAGGCAAAGCCGTTCGCCCAGCCGAATGCGAGCCAGTTGAGCAGTTCGTCGCGCGCATCGGCGTCGACGATGACGAGCCGCGTGCCCGGCATCGCGCGGCGCACGAGCGCGAGCAGGTGCGCGTCCCAGCGCGGCAGCCAGTCGACGATCGTGCGGCTGATGTCCATGCCCGATTCCTTCATCGGACGCAGATAACGCTCACGCAGCGCTTCGCGCGCCGCTTCGTCGAGTTCGCCGCAATAGAGCTGGAACCGCGGATGGTTGAAGTCGTCGGGACGATCGAGCGACGACGCGCGGCCACGCAGCACCTGCAAACCGGGCTGGTCGGCAAGCAGCGCGGCGACCTGTTCGACGCCACTGCCGGGCGCGCCGAGCAGCAGCACGGGCGCGTGCGGCCACGGCTCGCCCTTCGGCTCTTCGAGCGCGGCCGCGAGTTCGGGGCGCGGATCGGCGAGCGGCGGCATTGAGATCGCAAGGCCGCGCTGCGCGTCGGCGAAGCTGCGCACGGCATCGGCGTACTCGCCCGCTGCGTCCTGAGCAAACCCCAGCGCACGCGCGTGCTGCAGCGACTGCTCAGCCGCCAGCGTTTCGCGCGCGAGACCGTCGAGTGTCGCGCGCGCGGCGGCATGCTCGCCTTTGCGCGTCTGCGCGCGCGCAAGCACGAGGCGCGCGTCGATCTGCGTCGGATCGAATTTGAGCGCGCGTTCGGCGTGATCGAGCGCCTTGTCGAGATGGCCCAGCTGTTCTTCGAGCACGGCGATGCGCGCGTGGCCTTGCGCGTCGGCGGGGCGGCGGCGGATCAACACGTCCCAGTCCGCGGCGGCTTCGTCGTTGCGGCCGAGCGCGGCGAACACGTCGGCGCGGATTTCGCGGACTTCGTCGTCGTCGGGCACGCGCGCCAGGTAGTCGCTGAACGTGGCGATGACGTCGTCGTTGCGGCCGAGCGCGGCCAGCGAAGCGGCGAGCATGCGCATCGGGATTTTCTCGCGCGGCTCGATGGCGAGCACGGCGCGGTAATGCGCGACCGCATCTTCCATGCGGTTCTCGGCGCGAGCGACATCGCCAAGTCCGGCGTAGGCGCGCGTCTCGTAGCCGGGAATCGACAGCATCGCGAGATAGTGCTTTTCCGCCGCGCGCGGCTGCTCGGTGTGCATGTACACCTCGGCGAGCCACGGATGCACGAGATGCATCGACGGGTCGAGCCGCAGCGCATGGTTGAGCGCCTGCAGCGCGAACGTGGTCAGACCCTTGCGTGCGAACGCTTGGCCGAGCAGGAGCTGGGTCAGCGCGTATTCGGGAACGAGTTCGGCGGCGCGAGTGAGATAACGCAGCGCGGCGTCCCAGTCCTCGCGGCGCGCGGCGACGTTGCCGAGTCCGGTCAGCGCGTGGCCGTCCTCGCCCGCGCGCAGCGCGATGCGGAAATGGTTCTCGGCGAGATTCTCGTTGCCGCTGTTGAGCGCGAGCTGGCCGAGGCCGATGTGCGCGCCGATCAGGTTCGGATCGAGTTCGAGCGCGCGCGCGTAACCGACGCGCGCCTCCTCGATCTTGCCGTTGAGGTAGCGCGTCGACGCCAGATGCAATTGCACGTCGCCCTCGTTCGGCCGCGCCTGCGCAACCTGCTCGAACAACTGCTCGGCCTCGACCGTGTCGCCGCGCAGGCGGCGCGCGACGGCAAGCATGAACACCGCGTCGAGATTGTCCGGCTCGCTGGCGACGAGCGCGCGATAGCCGTGTTCGGCCTCTTCGAGGCGACCCTGGCGATGCAGTTCGATGGAATCCTTGAGCGTGAGCATGAGAGAACCCGGAAAACGAAAGGGAAGGCGAACCAAAGGAATGTGGCCGGCAGAACGCCGGGCGCAAGCGCGGAATTATGCCTGATGCCGCGGCGCGGACGATCCGCGCAGGCGTGCTCAGCCGACGAACGCGCGCAGCACGCGCTGCGTCGCATACGGCTCGACGAAGCTGTGCGGAAACGCGCCGTCGAGGAAGCCGCAGTGGCCGCCGTGCGCGGCGATGTCGAGTTCGACATTCGGCGGCAGGCGCAGCGCATGGAAGTCGGCGACAGGGATGATCGGGTCGTCGGCGGCGGTGAGGATCGTCGCCGGCACGCGCAGGCTGGCGAGGCGGTCGCCCGCGATCGAATAGCCGTCCAGATAATTTTCCAGCGAACCGAAATCGGTGTGGCGCAACACGAGCGCGCGGGTCAGGCCGCGCAGGTCGCCGGCGAGGTCTTCGCGCGTGAACCATTCGACGTCGGGGAACGCGTCGCGCTTGCGGCGCAACGAACGCCGCCATTTGTGCAGGAAATAGCGCTGGTAGATCCACGGCCCGTTTTCGAGGCCGAACAATCCGGCCGCGGGACTCACGACCGGGCACGCGGCGAACGCGTAGGCGACCGCTTCCGGCGCGCGCAGCGCGACGCGCAACGCGAAGTTGCCGCCGAGCGAGAAACCGGCGAGCGCGACCGGCGCATCGGCGAAATCGCGGCACGCCGTGCGCACGGCATTGACGACCTCGTCGATGCGACAGGAGTGGAACAGCCCGGGATTGAGCGCGTGCGTGTCGCCGTGGTCGCGCAGGTTGAGGCGCAGCACGTCGCAGCCGTTCTCGAGCAGGCGCGCGGCGAGGCCAACGACGTAGGTCGATTGCACGCTGCCTTCCCAACCGTGCACGAGCACGGCGAGTCCGCGCGCACTCGCTTGCACGCGCTGGCGCGTGACGAACGATTGCAGGCGCACGCCGTCGCCGCCGTCGAGCAGATGTTCGACGGCGCCTTCCTCGACGGCGCGGCGATCGTCGCGCAACAACCTGCGTCGCCATCCCGCGGAAGCGAGCATTGTCTGCACATGGCCGTTGCGCAGCCAGCGCGGCGGCGCGAATTGCGCGGCACGCAACAACATGTCGCCGGCCATGGAGGAAACGGGCTTCGACGCGGCGAGCGCGGCTTCAGTCGTCGCCATAACCCAGCACCGCGACGATGCGCGCGCGGCTTTCCTCAGCCATCTTGCGCCGCGCGTCGGGCGTGGCCGCGACGGGCTGGAGGAAATGCACTTCCGCGTCCATGCCCGGATTGCCAAGCACGCGCAGGAAGTTGGCGAAGAAACTTTCCTTGCGGCCGAACGGCACGCGCGGATCCTGCACGCCGCCGCGGCCGTAGCGCAGTGCGACGGGCTGCACGGGCACGCCCGCGTCGAGCGCGGTCTGGAAGATGCGCGCGTGGAACGTGCCGACCGTTTCGCCGTGGCCGCTGCCGCCTTCGGGGAACACGCCGACCGGCTCGCCTTCGCGCAGGCGTTCGACGACTTTGGCCATCACCGCGTTGAGCGAATCGGTGTTGCCGCGGCGATGGAAGATCGTGCCCGCGCGCGACGCGAGCCAGCCGACGAACGGCCATCCCGCGATCTCGCTCTTGGCGACGAAACTCACCGGGCGCTGGCTGTGCATGAGCTCGATGTCGAGCCACGAAATGTGGTTGGCAACGTAGAGCACCGCGCCCGGCAGGGGCTCGCCGAAGCGGCGCAGACGGAAACCGAAGATGCGCACGAGCCGCCCCGACCACCAGCGGATCATCGCCTTCTCGAACGTCGTCGCGCCGATGCGCACGCGTGCGGCGAGCGGATTGAGCGCGAACAGCGACAGCGGCACGGCAATGATCGCGTGCAGCAACAACTGCGGCACGCGCCATGCGTAACGCAGCGGGCGCAGGCGGTCGGACACGGTGGAGTCTTCGGGCGTTTCGATGACGCGAGCCATGCGGCGCATAGTAGCCGAAGCTTGGTGCGCCGCCGCATGCCCGCGCGGCGGCGTGCCCGACCGTTCAGGCCTGCTGGTAGCGCGCATCGACCAGGTCGATTTCGCGCACCAGCCGGCGCGCGACATCGTCGGCGAGCCGGCCGCGGCGCGCCAGCGCAAAGATCTCGGCACGCTCGGCGCGCAGCGCGGCCAGACGCAGGTCGCGTTCGGCGGCATCCGCCTTCTGCAGGCGCTGCGCGTCGATGTCGGTGTCGCCGCGCTCGAGCCGGCTGCGATAGAGCGCCAGCACGCGCGAGGCGGCGTCGGTGTAGACCTGCGCGTCGGCAGGCAGCGCGTCGACGTGGCTCTGGCGCGCGTGCTCGACGGCGGTGAGCGCGGCCTGCGCCGCGGCCTGTCGCGCGCGACGCTCCTCGAGTTGGCCGTCCGGCGCGGCCGGCACCTGCAGGCCGCGCAGCAGGCGCGGCAAACCGAAACTGGCCGCCAGCAGCGACAGCAGCACGACGGCGGCGGCCAGGAAGACGGCAAGGTCGCGGGCCGGAAATGGACTGCCGTCCGGCAGCGCCATCGGCAAGGTCAGCACGCCAGCCAGCGTGATCGCGCCGCGCACGCCGGCCAGCGCGGTGGCCACCACGAGCCGCCACGACAGCTTGCCCGGCGCCTCGCCGCGCCGCTGCGCCGCGAGCCGGCCTACCTGCAGCGACATCCACGCCCAGAGCAGCCGCAGCACGGCCAGGCCCGCCGTGATCGCGAATGCGTACAGCACCAGCCACCATCGATTGAGGTGCCCGCTCTGCTCCACCGATGCCGCCGCGCCGGCAAGGATGCCCGGCAACTGCTCGCCGAGCAGCACGAAGGCGATGCCGTTGAGCGTGAACTGCACCGCGTCCCATACCGCCGTGCGCTGAACGCGCGTCGCGGCGAGCGCGGTGCCGGTGAGTTCGACGTAGCTCGTGGTGATACCCGCGGCAACCGCAGCGAGAATGCCCGAAGCGCCGAGATGCTCCGCGGCGAGATAGGCACCGAACGGCGTCAGCAGGCTGACCAGGATCGGCAAGCCCGCGTCCTGCCCGAAGCGGCGCGTGATCAGCACATGCGCCTGACTCACGCCCCGCGACACCAGCGCGCCGATGCCGACCCCGCCGAGCGCGAGCCAGAGGAAAGTCGCCGAAGCCGACAGCGCGGAAAATTGTCCGGTCATCGCCGCCGCGACCGCGAAGCGGAAGCAGACCAGACCGGAGGCGTCGTTGAGCAGCGACTCGCCTTCGAGCACGTGCAGGAGCCGCCGCGGCATCGGCACGCGCGCAGTGATCGAAGACAGCGCGACAGGGTCGGTCGGCGAGACGATCGCGGCCAGCGCGAAGGCGACCGCGAGCGGCATCGCCGGAATCAGCCAATGGATGAGGAACCCGACGCCGATCACGGTCAGCACGACGAGGCCGAGCGCGAGCTGCAGGATCGTGCGCGCATCGTGGAACAAGCCGTCCTTGGGAATGCGCCAACCGTCCAGGAACAACAGCGGCGGCAGGAACACGAGGAAGAAAATCTGCGGATCCAGCGCAACCGCATGGCTCGATACCGCCGCCACGCCTGCGCCGAGCGCGATCTGCACCAGCGGCAATGGCAACGCGAACGGCAGCACACGTACGAGATAGCCGCTCGCCAGCACGAGCAGCAGCATGGTCAGGACGACTTCGATTGACTGCATCGGATACGAATGCGGCGGCGGTGACTTCAACTTAACGTGCGCGGCGAGGCGCCCGCAACGCGAGGGGCGGCTCGAGGCGAGACCGGTGCGTTTCCATGGCGCCTGCGGTTCAGCCAGAAAACTCCGCGCGCCGGATCGGGCAAACCGGCGCTACTCGCGCAAACGCCCCAGCGCCTCGGCGAGATCGTTGCAATGCTGCTCCCACCAGCGCGCCTCGCCGGCCTGCGGGAACGCGCGCGGGAACGCGGGGTCGTGCCAGCGCGTGGCGACCCAGGCCGCCCAATGCACCTGGCGCATGATGCGCAATGGTTCGACGAGCGCGAGTTCGGCGTGGTCGAAATCGCGGAACTCCTGATAGCCGTCGAGCAGCGCATCGAGCGCGCGCGGCGACGGCGCGAGCATCCACAAGTCCTGCACGGCCGGGCCCATGCGTGCGTCGTCGAGGTCGACGAAGTGCGGACCGGAATCCGTCCACAGCACGTTGCCGCCGTGGCAGTCGCCGTGCAGCCGGATGCGCGCGGGTGCGATCGCGGCGAAACGCGCGTCGATGTCCGACGCGAGCGCGTCCGTGCGCGCGCGATACGCGTCGGCGCTGCGCTCGGGCAGCAAGCCCGACGCAAGCACGTCGCGCGCAGCCTTGCGGATGAAGGTATCGGTGTCGATTGCGCCGCGTTCGTGGAAACGCGCTCGCGCGCCAACGCCGTGGATGCGCGCGAGCAGACGCCCCATCCATTGCAGGTTGTCGGCGGACTCCAGTTCCGGCGCGCGGCCACCGCGGCGCGGATACAGCGCGTAGCGGAAACCGCCGTGTTCGAACAGCGTTTCGCCGTCGATGACAAGCGGCGCGACGACGGGCAATTCCGCCTCCGCGAGTTCGAGCGCGAAATCGTGCTCCTCCTCGATCGCCTCGTCGCTCCAGCGCGCGGGCCGGTAGAACTTGGCCACGAGCGGCGCGCCGCCGTCGACGCCGACCTGGTAGACGCGGTTCTCGTAACTCGGCAGCGCGAGCAAGCGGCCGTCGGTGGCGAAGCCGGCTTCTTCGACCGCGTCGAGCACCGTGTCGGGCGTCAACGATTCGTAGGGTGCGCCCGCGCTCGACACGCTCAAATCGCCTTCGGCGTCGCGCGCGGCACGACGGCGAGCGTGAGCCGCGAGATGCAGACGAGCTTGCCGCGTTCGTCTTCGATACGGATTTCCCAGACCTGCGTGCTGCGTCCGACATGCAGCGCACGCGCGGTGCCGGTGACGACGCCGTCGGTGACGGCGCGCACGTGGTTGGCATTGATGTCGAGACCGACCGCCATCTCGCTCGCGTCGAGGCAGAGGTTGCCGGCGAGGCTGCCCAGCGACTCGGCGAGGGCGACCGAGGCGCCGCCGTGCAGCAGTCCGAACGGCTGCTTGGTGCGCGCGTCGACGGGCATCGTGCCGCGCAGCCAGTCGTCGCCGACTTCGGTGACGAGCATGCCGAGATGCTCGACCATGCAGCCGCGGTTCCACGCGTTGATGCGGTCGAGGTCGGTGCTTTGTTTCCAGAGGGCCATGCGGCGCTCCCGTTGCGAGAAAGCGCCTCACTATAGCGGCGGCGCTTTTCGCGGGCGCACCCGCTCGGCGACAATGGCGGCGATCCTTCGCGGACTTCGCCTTGTCCCACACCGTCACCCTGCAAGCGAGCGGCAAACGCTTCGACGTCGCGCCCGGCGAAAGCGTGCTCGAAGCCGCGCGCCGCGCCGGACTCGCGCTGCCGTATTCGTGCCTCGCCGGCGTGTGCGGCAGTTGCAAGGCGACGCTCGTTTCCGGCGAATGCACGTACCCGCGCAATCCGCCGAGCGCGCTCAGCGCCGACGAACGCCGGCACCGCAAGGTGCTGCTCTGCCAGGCCGTGCCGGCGAGCGACCTCGTCGTCGCAGCGCGCGAAGTCGCGTCGGTCGCCGACATTCCGCGCCGGCAGTTCGACGTCGTCGTCGCGGAAAAAACGCGGCTGCGCGACGACATCGTGCGCCTTGTCCTGCGCACCGCGCCCGGCGAACGCATGCGCCGCCTCGCCGGCCAATATCTCGACGTGCTGCTCGACGACGGCCGCCGCCGCGCGTTCTCGATCGCGAATGCCCCGCACGAGGACGACACGATCGAGCTGCACGTGCGCCGCGTCGCCGGCGGCGGCTTCACCGCGACCGTGTTCGACACGCTCGCGGTCGGCGCGAAGCTGCGCGTGGAAGGCCCGCTCGGCACCTTCGTGCCGCGCGAGGACAGCGAGCGACCGATCCTGTTCATGGCCGGCGGCAGCGGCTTCGCGCCGATCAAGGCGCTCGTCGAGCACTTCGTCGAACTCGGCGCGCGACGGCCGATGACGCTGTACTGGGGCGCGCGAGAAGCGGGCGATCTTTACCTGCGCGAATTGCCCGAACGCTGGGCGCGCGAGGTGCCGCACTTCCGCTTCGTGCCCGTGGTCTCGGGCGAAAGCATCGACGACAAAGCACGTCATGGCCTCGTCCACGAGGAACTGTTGCGCGACCATCCGGATCTGTCCGCGTTCGATCTCTACATGAGCGGCCCGCCGGCGATGATCGACGCCGGCCGCCACGCCTTCGTCGACGCCGGCCTGCCCGAGGAACGCCTGTTCTACGATTCGTTCGAATACGCGCCCGAGGTCATCGCGCAGATCCTGCGCGGACGCGCCGGGCTGGCCCACGGTTGAGCGCTCGAACCTTGTCCGCGCCGCGCGGTCGATGCGTCACCTGCCACGGAGTTACCGCCGTCATGTGGATTCGCGCCGCCCTGATCCTCGCCTTCGTCGCGTTCGCGCCGAGCGCATTCGCCCTGCGTTGCGACGGCCGCATCGTCGGCACGGGCGACCGCGATTTCCAGGCGCGCGATCGATGCGGCGCGCCGTATTGGGTCGACCGCTTCGTCGACACCGAAGTCGTCGGCACGGATCGTCCCATCCAGCTCCAGAAAGAAGTGCCCTTCGAGATCTGGTACTACAACTTCGGCCCGCGCCGATTGATCAGCCGCCTCGTCTTTCGCGACGGCATGCTCGTCGCCGAAGACACGCTCGGCTACGGCGTCGACGAGATCGGCGACAACTGCCATCCGAACCTGCCTTTCACCGGCATGAGCGCCGGCGAGCTGTACGCGCACTGCGGCGAGCCAATGTCGCGCCGCGCGGCGAGCGGCTATGTCGTGCGCCGACCCGCGCCCGGCGTCGAACGCTGGCGCGACCTGCGCAGCGAGGATTGGGTCTACGACTTCGGCGAAGGCCGCCTGCTGCGCGAAATGCACCTGCGCAACGGACGCGTCGATTCGGTGGAACCGCTGTCGCGCTGACGCGCGATCAATGCGCCGGCAGGCGCGGCACGCCGTGTTCGCTGCGCTCCTCGAACGCGATCGGTTTGGTGTCGACGGCGCCGCGCGCCTGCAGCGGTTCGACCGCGAGAACCCTGTCGCCGCGCGGTTCGCGCAGCGCATTCGCATACGCCGCGGCAGCACCGGTCGCATCGCCCGCCAGACGGCGCACGTCGCCGAGCGCTTCCCATGCCGACGCGGACGGCGCCAGCGCGAGCGCGCGTTGCAGCGATTCTTCCGCGCCGGCGACGTTGTTCTGCTGCGCCTGCAGACGGCCGAGCGTGACCAGCAGCGGCGCGCTGTTCGGCGCCAGCGCGAGCCAGCCTTGCGCGTTGCGCAGGCGCGCGGCGGCTTCCGCGTCGCCGAGTTCGCCATAGGCGGCGGCAAGCGCGTCGCTCCATTCGCGGCGTTGGGCGGATTCGATTTCGTCCATCGCCGCGAGCGTCTGGCCGAACGCCGCGCTGCGCCGCGCGAAGGCTTCGACGAGTTCGGGACGACGGCGCTGCGCACGCGTCGCGCGGCTCCACAACGCGTTGAGCGCGTTGACGTCGGGCGCGGCCACAAGCGCGGCGGCAAGCACGCGCGTTTCGAGTTCGGCCTGCGCGTCCGAAGTCAGCGATTGGCTGCGCGCGAGCGGCGGCAGCGCGTCGAGCGCGACCTGCGGCTCGCCGAGCGCGAGCGCGGCGTCGACGAGCAGATGACGCCCGCGCAGCGACAGCGCGTCCTGCGCGCCCTTCGCCTTGAGCAGGTCGAGCGCCTCGCGGGGTTTTCCGTTTTCGATGAGGAAGCGCGCGCGCAGCGCGTCGGCCGCGCGTTCGCCGCTGGCGCCGACGTCGCCGAGCGCCTGCGTCGCGCGATCCTCGGCGCCCCGTTCGTGCGCTGCGCGTGCGAGCACGAGCAGCGCGGGCGTGCGGAACGCTTCGTGCTGCGCGGCCTTGCCGAGATCGCGCTCGGCTTGCGAGTAGTCGCCTTCCGCGAACGCGGTGAGGCCGCTGGCGAGACGTTCGCGACCACGCCGCTTGACCGCACGTCCCCAGGCGCGAAACGGCCAGCGCACGAGCCGCCAGACGATGCCGACGGCGAGCCACGCGAGCACGAGCAGCGCGAGCGCGACGACGACGCTCGTTTCGAGCGTGGTCTGGCCCAGGCGCACGAGCACATAGCCGGGATTCGCGGCGAGCCAATGCCAGGCCAACGCGGCGGCGACGGCAACGATGAGCAGCACGAACACCCAGCGCCACAGCCTCATGTTCCGGCTCCTTCGGCAGCAGGCGCGGGCGGCGCGATCGGCGCCGGCTGCGCGAGCGCGCGCGTCGTGCGCAGGTTGCGCAACTCGCGCAGCGCGCTGCCGAGTTCCGGCAACGCCGGCGCGAATGGCGCAGCAGCGAGACGGTCGATGTCGGCAAGCGCGTTTTTCACGGGCACGGATTGCGCATCCGGTGCCGCAGCGATGCCGGTGCGCGCACGGCCGAGCGCGGCCTTGTAGCGCGCCTCGTCGCCGCCGAGCAGCGCGGCCTGTGCGTCACGCAGGTCGAGCGCGATGAGCGCGCGCGCGAACGCGGGTTCGTGCGTCGCGTCGTGCGCGTCGTCGTGGCTGATGCGCACGAACTGGTCGATGAAGGCGCGCCAGCGCGACGGCGTTTCGGGATTCGGCGTCGACGGCATCGCGGCGAGTGCGGGCAAATTCGCGCGCAGCCGGTCGAGTGCGTCGAAGGTCGCGCGCAGGTCCGCGGGACGCGCCGCTTCGAGCGCCTCGCGTTCCGCGCCGATCGTGCGCCGCACGGGCGCGAACGCGGGATCTTCCGCGGCGGCCAGCGCGGAATCGGCGAGGCGATAAGCGGCGAGCGCGGCGTCGGCGTCGTGGAACAGCGCGAGGCGTTCCTGCGCCTGCACGAGCAGGAATTCCGCCTCGTTGAGCGCGAGCGCATCGCGCCCGGACAGGCGCTGCTCGGCGAGATGCGCGATCGCGTCCTCGACATGGCGCACGCGTTCGCCGAGGCCGAGCACTTCCTCGCGCACGCCCTTGTTGACGTTGTCGGCGTCGCCGAGCCGCGAACGCAGGCTGTCGACGTCATGGCTGCGCTGTTCGACGCCTCGTGCCAGCACGTCGACGCGCGACGACAGCTGCGCGAGCGCGTCGTCCTGCGCGCTGCCCGCGTACTGCCGCCATGCCGTCCAGCCGGCCAGCAGCAACGCCAGCAACGCGACGACGAACGCCGCCGCCGAACCGCCACGCGGCGCCGATGCCTGCGACGGACGCACGACGAGCGGCTGCGCGTCGGACATCCCCTTGTCCTCGATGGTTTCGCTCATGCGTGCATGCTAGCCGAACTGCCGCGCGGCGGCATTCCGGAACCGGTCAAAGTCGGTGACGCGCGAGGCGCCGCGCGGCGGCGTCGAGCAGATCTTCGCCGAGCGCGCTGCGTGCGACGCCGACGTCGTCGAAGCCTTGTGCCCGCGCAAGCGCGGCGAGCCGTTCACTGGCGACGACGATGGGTTGCGCGCGCCAACGCGCGGCAAGATCGGCCGGCAGGCATGCGCACAGGTGGGAGAGCGCTTCCGCGCTCGACAGCAGCGTGATCCACGGTTGCGGCGCGGCGGCCAGCGCATCGAAATGACGACGCGTCAGCCGCGCTGCGTGGCGTTCGTATACGTGGATCGCCTCGACGAGCGCGCCGCGCTCGCGCAACGTCGGCGCGATGAGGTTGCGGCCGCCGCTCGCGCCGACCAGCGCGATGCGATGACCGTGCACGTCGGCGAGCATCGGCAAGGCAAGTAACGCTTCGCTGTCCGCGCCCGACCCCGGCGCGAATGCATCGACGCCGCGCCGCGCGAGCGCGCGCCGCGTGCCCGCGCCGACCGCGAACGCGCGCGCGCGACGCGGCAGGCGCAACGACGGCGCGAGCGCGAAACACGCGCGCACCGCGGCGGGGCTCGTGAAGATCCAGTCGTCGAACGATGGCGCATGCAGACACGATGCGACGGCGGCGTCACGCGTCGCGCGCACGCTCAGGCCGGGCAGCAGCAGCGGCGAGCCGCCCATGCGCAGCGTCGCACGCGCGAGCGCGGTGGCAGTTCCGGAGGGGCGAGTGATGACGACGACAGCGCCGCGCAGCATTTCCGTTCTTCGTCGTGCGCTCTCAGTCGCCGATTCCATGTCGATCACGCGCGGCCATTCGTTGATGCATCATACGCGCCGATCGTTGGCGGCTTCCGAACGTTGCCGACTCCCGGGGACGAAGGAGGACAGGATGCGAATGTTCGTTGCGGGCCTGCTGATCGCTGCAGGCGGGATATCGGCCAGCGGAATCGTGCAGGCAACGGAAGAAGGCGCAGCGCTCGGCACGCTGCGAATCCTGTCCACCCAGACCTACGAAGCCAGCCGGGAAATCGACGCAGCGCGCCGCAACTCGCCTGCGCAAACATCTACCATTCTTGATTCGCGCGCGGCCGATCTGCGCAAACAGGTCGACGCCTTCACCCAGGTGCACCGCATCGGCAGCGCCGATGCCAGCGTGCTCGCACGCAAGCTGCACAGCGTGTCGATGCTGGTCGGCAACCTCGAACACGCCCGTGCGTTCGGCGCCTCGACCGTCGCGCAAGCGCTCGTGCCGGAACACAAGCCGGCGAATGCGCGCTCGACGTTCACGCGGCTCGACGCGCACCACGGCGGCCGCTGCGAGGCAGCGCTCGGACTCGGCGCAGGCCACGAACTCGATGGCATGCTCGAAACCGGCGCGGAAGTCTAGCTGCATGTGGAAGCGTCCGCCGCGCACGCGATCAAGGTCGATACTGCGGTGAGTCCGCTGGATACGGAGATCGCCGTGTTCGGCACCTGTCCCACCCACGGCGAAGCGCCGTTGTCGACGAGCGACGATGCCTTCGGACTCGCAGCGGCCGCAGTTCTCGAACCATCCGCGCAACGCAAGGCATATTGGCTGCTCGTGCGCAATATCGGCGCGCGCGGCGAGGTCGGCATCGTCGCGGACGAGACCGGGACAATCAGCGGCACAGTCAGTTGGGTCGCCACGTCTTCTTATCCAGCCTCAGCGCAGGTCGATGCGATCAATTCGTCCGGCTTCTACACCAGTGGCGCCCAGACGTCCGCGAGCGGGGAATATGAACTGGCTGTCGCTCCCGGTACTTACTACGTGGCCGCATCGGCGAGTGGCAACCTCCCCAAGCTGTGGCCCGATGTCGAATGTGGCTCGTTCTATGCACAAAACTGCGTGGGCTCACCCGCGCAGATGCTGACCGTCGCCAACACGGACTTCATCACGGGCATCGATTTCTCGCTCAACCAGGGCGCACGAATCAGCGGCCGGGTCCGCGATGCCGAGACGGGCCTGGCGATCGCCAACGTGAACATCCAAGCCGTGCCCGTGCATCCCGTCGACTTCACCTTGCCGACCACGCAGTCCGATGGCGCTGGCCGTTTCACCCTGGATGGGCTTGCCGCCGGCGATTATCACGTCCTGGCGACCTCGAATCGTTACCTGGTGCAGGCGTTCGACGGCGTGGATTGCCCGACGGGACAATCCTGCGGCGGCAACACCGGCGCCGCGATCACGCTTGCGCAACAAGGCACCTTCGACCATGCAGACTTCAACCTGCATCCCGCAGCGTTCTTGCGGGTGGTCGTCAACGCGGCGGGAACCACCCCGTGGGATTTCGCCAACGTCACCGCGTTCGACAGTGCCGGAACGCAACTCCCCATCGGCTACGCGGCCATCGGTCAAGCTACCGATCTGGGACCTCTCGTGCCGGGCTCGTATCGTTTCGCCGTATCCCTGCGCAATCACGTGTCGCAGCTGTACGACCACGTCGATTGCGCCACGGACTGCGTCAACGAATCGGCCGCCGCAGGAAGGCCATTGCAAGTGTCGACCGGCACGACCGAACCGACCGCGGCATTCGACTTGCGTGCGCTCGCGAACGTGAGTGGCCGCATCGCCGACAGATCGACGGGCCAGGGCTTGGGAGGCGTCGCATTGATGCTTTGGCCGACGACAGGTGGTTTCCTCCAATTCTCGATCTTCACGATGGATGATGGAACCTACACGTTCACCGGGGTGCCGCCTGGCACTTACTGGTTGCGCGCATCGAGCGCGGATCACCACGACCTTGTCTACGCGAACGCGCCATGCAGCGACAACTGGCCGGGTTTCACGTCGGGTTGCCAGCTCACCGCGGCGACGCCCATCGCGGTCGGCGCCGTCGACCTCGCCGGCATCGACATGACACTGCCGCTGAATGGCAGCATTGCGGGGCGCGTAGGCGACGCCAGCCTCACGTCACCCACGCCTGCGTGGGCTTCGATCTCGCTGTACGACTCGATCGGTACTCAATTGCGTTATGCCGCCGCGGACGCATCGGGCCAATACATCTTCAACGACCTCCCGGCCGGCACGTACTTCGTCCAAGCCATCGATGCATCCTCGTTCTCGCAGATCTATTCGGGCATCGATTGCCCGAGCGTTGGCACGGCATGCGATCCATCGGTAGGCACTTCCATTACGCTGGCCCAAGGCACGCAGCGCACCAATATCGATTTCAGCTTGATCCATGCGCGCCGACTCGTCGGCCGCGTCGTCGACGCCGTGTCGGGCCAAGGCGTGCCCGGTGTCGTCGTCGACGCTTGGGACACGCAAGGCGGCGCGCATTGTGACGATGCGTCGACCGATCTCGACGGCTATTACGCGATCGACGACAGCGGACCTTGCACGTCCGATTCCCGATGGCTTTCCACCGACGCCGGAACGGGCCATGTCGATCAGGTTTTTTCCGGCATCGCCTGTCCGAACGGACCGGCCTATCTCGGCCAATGCGCATTGACCGGGGCGACCGCCGTCGCCTTTCCGACGACGCCCGCCCTGTCGCGCGCGGATTTCTCGCTGACGCGTCCCGATCCGATATTCGCGAACGGCTTCGAAGCAGCCTCCGTGTTGCGCTCCGCGCGGACAAAACGATGACCGACGCGACATCCCTGATCGAGCAGCTGCAGCACGAACTGCTCGACGAAATCCCGCTCGCCCGCGCAATGGCGCTGCGCGTGGCCGCGCACGACGGCGATTCGCTCACGCTCGCCGCACCGCTCGCGCCGAACATCAACGACAAGGGCTGCGCGTTCGGCGGCAGCCTTGCAAGCCTGATGACGCTCGCGGGCTGGGGCGTGATCCGGCTTGCCGTCGCGGCGCGCGGACTCGATTGCGACATCTACGTGCAGGACAGCGCGATCCGTTATCTCGCGCCGGTATGGGGCGATTTCGACGCGGTCTCGCGGCTCGCCGACGGCGAATCGTTCGACGCGTTCTTCGCGACGCTGGCCACGCGCGGCAAGGCGCGGCTCAACATCGAATGCCGCGTGCCGCTGGCCGAGGGCGGCGACGCGGCGACGTTGGCGGCGCGATTCGTCGCGCTCGTGAAGCAGCCCTGAGCGACGCCGCGCGCGTTGTTGCACAATCCGCCAACCTTGCCCTTGGGGATCGCCATGCGCCGCTCGTTGCCGCTTACCTTGCTCGCCGCGTCTTGCGCGCTGTTGTCCGCGTGTGCAACCGAAAAAATGCGCAGCAAGGAAACCATCCTGACCGACACGCTGCGCACCTATGCGCAAACGATCCGCTGGGGCGAGTTCGACCAGGCGATCGGTTTCATCGATCCGAAGACCCTCGCCGAGCATCCGCTGACTTCGCTGGACATCGAACGGCTCAAGCAGGTGCGCGTGACCGGCTACGACGACGCGCCGGTCGTCCCGGTCAACGACGACGAAGTGCAGCAGACCGTCAAGCTCGACCTGCTCAACGTGAACACGCAGGTCGCGCGCAGCGTCGTCGACCGCCAGACGTGGAAATACGACGCGGCGACCAAGCGCTGGTGGCTCGTTTCCGGACTGCCGGACATCAGCCGGCGCGAGTGAGCGGCGCGGCGGACGCGGCGACACTCCAGGCGCGCCGGTTTCCGCGATGAATTTCCGGGGCGGATTTCCGGGATAATCGGCGGCCGACTTCCGCCGATCCGAATCGCATGTCCGACATCCTGCATCGCCTGCCCGAGTTTCTCGGCAACCATTTCTACCTGACGATCGGCTTCGTCGGCGTGCTCGTCGCGCTGCTGGTGACCGAGGCGCAGCGTTTCATGCGCGGCTACGTCGCGCTGACGCCGGCCGGGCTGACCCAGCTCATCAACCGCGAGAACGCGCTGGTCATCGACGTCTCATCGCAGGCCGAGTTCGAGAAGGGCCACGTGCCCGGTGCGCGCCACCTGCTGCCGAGCCAGGTCGATCCGGAGAACAAGGAACTGGCCAAGTCGCGCGAGACGCCGGTCGCGCTGGTCTGCCGCAACGGGCAGGCGTCCGCGCAGGTCGCGCAGAAGCTCAAGAAAGCCGGCTTCGCCAAGGTGTTCTGGCTCGACGGCGGCATCGCCGCATGGAGCGAGGCCCAGATGCCGCTCGCGCGCGGTCGCGCCTGACGCCGCGCCGCACGCTCGCGCCGGCACGGCCGGCATGAAATAATCGTCGTCTTTTCCCTCTACAACGGATCATCACAATGGCAGAGAACAGCAACGGCGCGGCCAACGGCCAGGCGCTCCCGCAGGCGCAGCTCAACCTCCAGCGCATCTACGTCAAGGACGTTTCGTTCGAAGCGCCGGGCGCGCCGCACATCTTCCAGGAACAGGGCCAGCCGAACGTCGAGATCAACCTGAGCCAGCGCACGAACGTGCTCGGCACGGACGTCTACGAAGTCGTGCTCAGCGTGACCGCGACCTGCAAGGTCGGCGACAAGACCGCCTACCTCGCCGAAGTCGAACAGGCCGGCATCTTCGGCATCGCCGGCTTCGACGACGCCAACCGCGACGCCGTGCTCGGCACCTACTGCCCGAACGTGCTGTTCCCGTACGTGCGCCAGATCATTTCCGACCTCGTGCAGAATGGCGGCTTCCCGCCGTTCTTCCTGCAGCCGATCAACTTCGACGCGCTGTACGCCGAACAGCAGCGCCGCCGCGCCGAAGGCGGCGCCGCGCAGGCCGCCAACGCCTGATAGCCGCGCGATGCGTGCAATCCGCCGCATCGAAGCGCGCACGGCCGGCGCGGTGACGTGATGAGCGTCGCCGCGACCGCCGTCCTCGGCGCAGGCTCCTGGGGCACGGCGCTCGCCGTGCAACTCGCACGCAACGGCGTGCCGACCACGCTCTGGGGCCGCTCGCCGCAAGCCGTCGTCGACATGGCGACCACGCGCAGCAATGCGCGTTACCTGCCCGATCTCAAGTTCCCCGACACGCTGCAATTGACCGCGATGGTCGAACCGCTCGCGCGCGACGCGGGCACGATCCTCATCGCGGTGCCCAGCCACGCCTTCGACGAACTGCTCGCGACGATCGCGCCATGGGTGTCGCCCGGCGTCGGCATTGCATGGGCGACGAAAGGCTTCGATCCGAAGTCGGGCCGCTTCCTGCACGAACTCGTCGCCGAACGCCTGCCCGGCCATCCGGCTGCGGTCGTCACCGGGCCGTCGTTCGCGCGCGAAGTCGCGCAGGGCTTGCCGACCGCGCTCACCGTGCACTCCGCCGACGCCGCGTTCGCGCAAAGCGTCGCGCAGCAACTGCATTCGCCGCGCTTCCGCGCCTACACCGGCAGCGACGTGCTCGGCGCCGAACTCGGCGGCGCGATGAAGAACGTGCTCGCCGTCGCCACCGGCGTCGCCGACGGCATGCAGATGGGACTCAACGCGCGCGCCGGCCTCATCACGCGCGGACTGGCGGAAATGCTGCGCCTCGGCGCCGCGCTCGGCTCGAAACCGGAAACGCTGATGGGTCTTGCCGGTCTCGGCGATCTCGTGCTGACCTGCACGGGCGACCTTTCGCGCAATCGCCGGCTCGGCCTCGCGCTCGGCCGCGGCGTCGGCCTCAAGCAAGCCGTCGCAGAAATCGGCCAGGTCGTCGAAAGCATCGAAACCGTCGACACGGTGATGAAACTCGCCAACGCGCACGACGTCGAACTGCCGATCACCGCACTCGTGCAGAAAGTGCTGCACGAGGAACTCACGCCCGCCGAAGGCATGGTCGCGCTGCTTTCGCGCGAGCAGAAACCGGAATATCCGCCGCTGGCTTGAGCGGATTCAGTCCGCGCCAGAAAAGCCGAGTTGCCGCCACGCCTCGTAGACGACGACGGCGACCGCGTTGGAAAGGTTGAGGCTGCGATTGCCGGGCTGCATCGGCAAGCGCAGGCGTTGCTCCATCGGCAGCGCGTCGATCACCGACTGCGGCAAACCGCGCGTTTCCGAACCGAACATCACCGCGTCGCCATCGGCGTAGGCGATCGTGTCGTAGCGCGCGACGCCGCGCGTGGACAGCGCGAACAGGCGATTCGGTTTCACGGCCGCGACGAACGCGTCGAGATTGTCGTGCACGTCGACACGCGCGAATTCATGGTAGTCGAGGCCGGCGCGGCGCAGTTTGGCGTGATCGAGCTCGAAGCCGAGCGGCCGGATCAGATGCAGCGCAGCGCCGCTGTTCGCGCAAAGGCGAATGACGTTGCCGGTGTTCGGCGGGATTTCCGGCTGGTGGAGGACGACGTGCAGCACGCGCGCATTATCGCGACGCGTCGCCGTCCCGCAAGGCGCGCACACGATGTGCGCGTTGCCGAGCACCGTTGCATCAGTTGGCGCTGGCCACGCGCATTGCCGTGATCGGCGCCGACGTCTCCGCACGGCCGCGCGGTGCAGTCACGTGCACGGTCGGCAACAACGTCACCGGCAGCGGCTGGGCATTCGACAACTGCATCGACGAATCGCCGTTCGCGTTCGCGGTGACGCTCACTGTCGGGAGCAGGGTCGCTGCGATCGGTGTTTCCGCGGCGATGGAAAACGGCAGGTTCGCGTCGACCGGCTGCGCGAACAGGTAGAAACCACCAAGCAGACTCGCGGCTATCGCGGCGCGGCGGATGGGTGTCTGGAATTTCATGATGTGCTCCTTGTTTCGGGATTCCGTGGAGGTCTATCGCAAGGGTCGTGCCAACTGCGAAAACGGTTGCGGAAGCCTCTATTCGGATGCGTCGTGCAGGCGGAAAGTTGCAGGCCGAAAGTCATGGGTCCGCGTAAAGCCTCGTTTACGGATTTGCGGAAATGCGCGGAAAAACCCGCGTTTTTCCGCGCACATCGATTCGTTCGGAAGCGCTTCACGCTTTTCGAACAAGCGAAGACGGAGCGAACTCCGTGGCGCCCGCACGCGTCGCGAAGCGCTGTTCGCAAACGCCCGCGGACACTCGCGGACAGCGGACGAATGCGCGGCGGACGCCTCGGCGACGCCTTTCCCGCGATCGCGAACCTTCGTGTCGCCGACGTGGAGCCATGACCTTCGCGCGTTGCGCGCGTGTACGCGCGCGACGTAGTCTCGCCGCCGCGCCGTCACGGCCACGCCAAAAGGAATCTTCATGCGCCACCTGCTTTCGTCGCTGCTCGCTGCGATCTGCCTCGGCTCCGGTTTCGCCGCTGCGGCTGCCAACGACACGGTCGACATTCCCTTCACGCGCTTCACGCTGCCGAATGGGCTCAGCGTCGTCGTCAGCGAAGACCACAAGGCGCCCGTCGTGGCCGTCAGCGTCTGGTATCACGTCGGCTCGGCCGACGAGCTGGCGGGCAAGACCGGCTTCGCGCACTTGTTCGAACACCTCATGTTCCAGGGCTCGGAGAACCACAAGGACGAATTCTTCCGTCCGTTCGAGCTGGCCGGCGCGACCGACCAGAACGGCACGACGTGGTACGACCGCACGAACTATTTCGAGACGGTGCCGACCACGGCGCTCGACATGACGCTGTGGATGGAATCCGACCGCATGGGCCACCTGCTCGGCGCGATCGGCCAGCACGAACTCGACGAACAACGCGGCGTCGTGCAGAACGAGAAGCGCCAGGGCGAGAACCAGCCGTACGGCCGCGTCGACGAACGCGTCTCGGCGAACGTCTATCCGGCCAACCATCCCTACCATCACGACACGATCGGCTCGATGAAGGACCTCGATGCCGCCTCGCTCGATGACGTCAAGAACTGGTTCAAGAACTACTACGGCGCGTCGAACGTCACCGTCGCGCTGGTCGGCGACATCACGCCGGAAGTGGCGAAGGAAAAGATGACGCGCTACTTCGGCGATATTCCTGCGGGCCCGCCGGTCGCGCGCCAGCGGCCGTGGGCCGCGCCGCGCACGACCTCCACGCGCGACACGATGACCGACACGGTCGCGCAGTCGCGCATCGTGCGCACGTGGAACGCGCCCGACCTCGCCGACGCCGACGAAGCGCAGCTCGAACTCGCCGCGGCGGTGCTCGGCGGCGACAAGACCTCGCGCCTCTACCAGCGCCTCGTCTACAAGGACAAGCTCGTCGATTCCGTCTCCGTCGGCGTGCAGCCGTTCGCGCTCGCCTCGCTGTTCCAGCTCAGCGCGGACGTGAAGAACGGCGTCGATCCGGCCAAGGTCGAAGCCGCCATCGCCGAGGAATGGGCGAAGTTCCTGAAAGACGGCCCGAGCGACGACGAACTCGCGCGCGTGAAGACCTCGACGCGCGCATCGTTCATCCGCACGCTCGAAAACGTCAACCACAAGGCGACGATCCTCGCTGAGGGTCAGGTCTATCGCAACGATCCGGCCGCGTACAAGACCGATCTGGCGCGCCTCGACGCGGCCACGCCCGCGAGCGTGCGCGCGGCGGCGCAGAAGTGGCTCGCGAAAGGCGACTACACGCTGACCGTCGTGCCCGCAAAGAAGGGCGAGAGCGTCGCCGCCGAAGACGAAATGGAAAAAGCCGGCCTGCCCGCCGCGCCCGGGCGTCCCGCCGCGAAGCTGCCGCCGAAGCAGGAATTCCACGTCGTCCGATCCGACGTCGACCGCAGCAAGGGCGTGCCCGTCGTCGCGTCGTTCCCGGATCTCACCTTCCCCACGCTCGAACACGGCAAGCTCAAGAACGGCATCAAGGTCGTGCTCGCGCAGCGCCACACGATCCCGGTCGTGCAAGTGCAGATGCAGTTCGACGCCGGCTACGCCGCCGACCAGGGCCGCAAGCTCGGCACCTCCTCGTTCACGATGTCGATGCTCGATGAGGGCACGAAAACGCTCGACTCCGTCGAGATCGCGCGCCGCGCGCAGCGCATCGGCGCGATCGTCGGCTCGTCGGCCGCGCTCGACAGCTCGACCGTGAGCCTCAACGCGCTCGGTTCCGAAATCGAACCCTCGCTCGCGCTCTACGCCGACATCGTGCGCAACGCCGCGTTCCGCGACGAGGACATCGCGCGCGTACGCGGCCAGTGGCTCGCCGGCATCGCGCAGGAAAAGACGCAGCCGACCGGCCTCGCGCTGCGCACGCTGCCGCCGCTGCTCTATGGCGACGGCCATGCCTATGCGATTCCGTTCACCGGTTCCGGCACGGAGGCGTCGATCGCCTCGCTCACGCCCGACGACCTGCGCGGCTACGTGCGCGATTTCATCCGCCCCGACAACGCGACGATCCTCGTCGCCGGCGACACCACGCTCGAGCGCATCGTCCCCCAGCTCGACAAGGTGTTCGGCGATTGGACGGCGCCGTCCTCCGCGGTGCCGAAGAAGAACATCGCCGAAGTCGCCGCGCCCAAGCAGCCGCGCGTGTTCCTCATGGACAAGCCCGGCGCGTTGCAGTCGCTGATCCTTGCCGGCGTCGTCGCGCCCTCGACGAAAGCGCCGAACAACCTCGAAATCGCGACCATGAACGGTGCGTTCGGCGGCAGCTTCACTTCGCGACTCAACATGAACCTGCGCGAGGACAAGCACTGGGCTTACGGCGCGGGCAGCTTCCTCAGCAACGCGATCGGCCAACGTCCCTTCATGCTCTACGCGCCGGTGCAGACCGACAAGACGGCCGAGTCCGTCGCCGAAATCCTGCGCGAATCCAAGGACGTGATCGGCAGCAAGCCGCTCACGCACGAGGAAATCGACAAGATCAAGGTCGGCGACGTGCGCAGCCTGCCCGGCGCGTTCCAGACCACCGCCGCCGTGCTGCGCGCGATCTCCGGCATCACGCTCTACGATCGTCCGGACGACTACGTGCAGACGCTCAAGGCGCGCACCGAAGCGCAGACCGACGACGCCGTGCGCGCCGCCGCGAAAGAAGTGATCCGCCCCGACGCGCTGACCTGGATCGTCGTCGGCGACCTCAAGAAGATCGAGGAGCCGGTGAAGAAGCTCGGCATCGGCAAGCTCAAGATCATCGACGCGGATGGCAAGCCCGTCCCGCAGAAGTGAGTCCGAAGCCGCGCGCCCTCGCCGGGGCGCGCGGCACCTCACCACCAATTCAGCCGATCGCGGGCAACATCGCCGCCAATCCTCCGGAGACTCCCATGAAGCGCACGCTCGCCATCGTCCTCGCCGCCACGCTGCCGCTCGGCGCATGCAGTTGGGGCATCCGCCTCGACTCGGGCGGCCAGAAGGTGCACACCGCCTGGAACGGCGACGTGAACGGTTGCGTCGACAAGGGCCGCGTCACCGTCTCCGTGCTCGACCACGTCGGGCCGATGAACCGCAACGACCTCAAGGTGCGTGACGAGCTCGAAGTGATGGCGCGCAACGAAGCTGCCGACCTCGGCGCCGACACGATCAAGCCGCTCGGCGATCCGCGCGACGGCGAGCAGAGTTTTTCCGCGTTCCATTGCGGCCGCACGGTCGCCAACGGCGCCGCGCCGCGCACGCGCATCGAGCAGCGCGACGCGAACGGCACGACGACGCAGACCTATCCGATCAAGGATTGATTCGACGCGCGCGTCGCGTCGCGTCGTCCGGCCGCACGCGCGGCGACGGCGGTTGCGCGTGCAACGAGTGTCCGCGCGGCCGCTGCGCCATGACATCGCGCGGCCGCACGATCTCGTCGAACGGCACGACTTGCGCATTCGCATCGAAACGGCAAGGCCCGGCGGCGATGCCGCGCGAAACGATCGTCTGGCAGGCGGCTTGCAGATTCGCCACGCTCGGCTGCGGCGCGCCGTCCTTCCACGCACGCAACTCTTCCCAACCGGCAAGACCTTCGGCGGTGTTGAAGCCGCAATGGGTCGGCGCGTCTTCGTCGACGATCGCGCTCGTCAACTGGCTCGCCGGCACCACCGCGCGGATGAAATCCTCGTTGCCGGGAATGACGAGCTGGTCGCGGCTCGTGTGCATCGAGAGGATCTTCGCGCTGCCGATACGGCCGTTGAAATCCGATGACGCACGCAGCGCTTGCGCCGCGACGGGATCGGCGTCGAAGCGGTCGATGCCGGCGGCGATCTGCGGATCGGAGCTGTAGTCGACGCCCATCGTCGTGAACGGATTGAGCCCAGCGAGCTTGTCCGGCGCGCGCACGAGATCGGCGAGCACGAAGGTCGAGTAGCCGATGTTGGTGAGGAAGAATTTTTTGTCGGTGATGTGCGCGAACGCCATCAGCTCCTCGCGGCGGCGATTCATTGCATCGTTGCGCAGATAAGTCGGCAGGTTGATGCCGGTGCAGCGGTTGACCTGCGCCAGCGCGTTGATCACGTCGGCATTGTCGACGAGGCCGGGCAGGTTCGACAGGTCGCCGAGATTGTCGGGAATCATGTCGAGGTTCAGTGCCCACCACAGCGGCGCATCGCCGCGCGTGAGGTCGCCTGCGCCGTTGCAGATGACGGCATAGGCGAGGCGCAGGTCGATGCCCGAATCCCACAATCGCGCGCCCGCCGCCGCGGGACACATCGCGAGCGCGCCGCGCACGGGCGGAAACCCGTCCGCTTCGGCGAGCTTGAGCGCGACGAGGCCGCCCATCGAACCGCCGAACGGAATCATCTCGCCGGGCGCGCCGAACGCCTGCGTGAACGCGGCGAGCAGGTCGCGGTTGTCGTCGATCGCGTCGAACAGCGCCCAGCCACGCTCGCGGAAACTCGACGCGGCGATCGCGTAGCCCTCCTTGAGCGCGATGTCCTTGAGCGGCCCGAGACCGGGCGGCCCGCTCGGCGTGGAGAAGTCGAAACCGTGCTGGTAGAACACCACCGCGCCGCCGGGCTTCCAGCCATCGGGCACGTCGATGCGATACCAAGCGCCCGCCGGCGTCTGCCCCGTGATTTCGCGCGTCGCCGCGTGCGCCTGCGCGCCAAGCAACAACGTGCAAGCGATGAAGACGAAGCGAGCCCATCGGCGCATGGCGCGAATCCCAGTGGATGCAGCGGTTACGGACACTAGGCAGCCTCGGCTGAGGCACGCCTGAAGGCCGCGCGCGGCGGGCGCAAGGTAGAATCGGCGCTTATGCCCGAAGCCACCTCGCCCCGCACGCCGCGCCCGTTGTTCGCCACACTCGGCCGGCTGCTCGAAACCGCGCTCAACCGCGTCGTCGACCTCGACGCCGAGACGCGCACGCGACTGCGCGCGCTCGACGGCCGCGCGGTCACGCTCGACCTCGGCGCGGCCGCGCCCGCCGTGCGCCTGCGCGTCGATGGCGAACGCCTGCGCGTCGGCCCCGCGTTCGAAGGCGACAGCGCGCTGCGCGTCGCGTCGACGCCGGGCGCCCTGCTCGCGCTCGCGCTGCGCCGCGACGACGGCGTGCCCGCGGGCAAGGTGCAGATTGCCGGCGACGCCGACCTCGCGC
>JAKPAN010000192.1 GCA_029779475.1 Pseudomonadota bacterium | reverse complement strand
CGCCTCGGCGGGCGCACCATCCTCGACCGCGCGACCGCGAGCCTGCCGGGCAAGAGCCGCACGGGCCTGATCGGCCGCAACGGCGCGGGCAAGTCGACGCTGATGAAAGTGATGATCGGCCAGCTGGAAGCCGACGAAGGCGGTATCGAAATGCCGCGCCGCACGCGCGTCGGCTATATCGCGCAGGAGGCGCCGAGCGGGACGGCGACGCCGTTCGAGACGGTGCTGGCCGCCGACACCGAACGCGCCGACCTGCTGGCGCGGTCGGAGACGGAAACGGACCCCGACAGGCTCGCCGACATTCACGAGCGGCTGATCGCGATCGACGCCTATACCGCGCCGGCGCGTGCCGCGCGCATCCTGATCGGGCTCGGCTTCGACGAGGATATGCAGGGGCGCCCGCTCGACAGCTTTTCGGGCGGGTGGAAAATGCGCGTCGCGCTCGCCGCGCTACTCTTTTCGAACCCCGACCTGCTGCTGCTCGACGAGCCGTCGAACCACCTCGATCTCGAAGCGACGATGTGGCTCGAAAGCTTTCTGCGCGCCTATCCGGGGCAGCTCGTCGTGATCAGCCACGAGCGCGACCTGCTCAACAATGTCGTCGACCATATCCTGCATCTCGAAGGCGGCAAGGTGACGCTCTACGCCGGCGGATATGCCGCGTTCGAGCGCCCGCGCGCCGAGCGCGCGGCGCAGCTTGCGGCGGCAACGGCCGCGCAGGACGCGCAGCGTGCGAAGCTGCAGGACTATGTCGCGCGCAACAGCGCGCGCGCCTCGACCGCGAAACAGGCGCAGTCGCGCGCGAAACAGCTTGCCCGGATGCAGCCGATCGCGTCGATCGCCGAGGACCCGAGCCTCGTCTTCGACTTCCCGAGCCCCGTCGACGAGCTGAAGCCGCCGCTGATCACGCTCGACCTCGCGAGCGTCGGCTATGCGCCGGGCCATCCGGTGCTCTCGCGCCTCAACCTCCGCATCGATCCCGACGACCGCATCGCGCTGCTCGGCCGCAACGGCAATGGCAAGACGACGCTCGCGCGGCTGCTCGCGGCGCAATTGAAGCCCGAGGATGGCGCGATGGCCTTCGGCGGCAAGATGCGCGTCGGCTATTTCACCCAGTATCAGGTCGAGGAACTCGACGGCAGCGACACGCCGCTTGGCCATATGACGCGCGTGATGGC
>JAKPAN010000179.1 GCA_029779475.1 Pseudomonadota bacterium | reverse complement strand
GTAAGGCTTCGGCGTGTCTTCGGAATCGCGCCACAGCGCCATGACCGGATCGACCCACGACCACGCGGCCTCGACCTCGTCGCGGCGCATGAAGAGCGTCTGGTTGCCGCGCACGATGTCCATCAGGAGCCGTTCGTAGGCGTCCGGATTGCGCACGCCGAAGGCCTCCGCGAAGCTCATGTCGAGCGGCACCTGCTTCAGCCGCATCCCGCCGGGGCCGGGGTCCTTGATCATCAGCCACAGCCGCACGCCCTCGTCGGGCTGGAGGCGGATCACGAGGTGGTTCGAGTGGATCGTTCCCGCGCGTTCCGAGAAGGCCGAATGCGGGATCGGCCGGAAAGCGATGACGATCTCGGAGAGTCGTTCCGGCAGCCGCTTGCCGGTGCGCAGGTAGAACGGCACGCCGGCCCATCGCCAGTTCTCGATCCCGGCCTTCACCGCGACGAAGGTCTCGGTGCCGCTCGATGCGCCGAGTTCGTCCGCGTAGCCCGGCACGGCCCCGCCGTTCGCGGCACCGGCGCGGTACTGGCCGCGCACGACGGTCTGCGCGATGTTCGCTGCGCTCACCGGCCGCAGCGCCTGGAGCACCTTCAGCTTCTCGTCGCGCACGGCGTCGGCCGTGAGCTGGCCGGGCGGTTCCATCGCGACGAGGCACAGCAGCTGCAGAAGGTGGTTCTGCACCATGTCGCGCATCGCGCCGGCCGTGTCGTAATAGCCCGCGCGGCCTTCCACGCCGAGACTTTCCGCCACCGTGATCTGCACGTGATCGATGTGCGCGGCGCGCCACAGCGGTTCGAACAGCGCGTTGGCGAAGCGCAGCGCCATCAGGTTCTGGACGGTCTCCTTCCCGAGGTAGTGGTCGATCCGGTAGACGCACGCTTCCGGGAACACGCGGCCGACGGCGTCGTTCACGGCGCGCGACGACGCGAGGTTCTTGCCGATCGGCTTCTCGAGCACGACCCGCGATTGCGCGGATGCGAGGCCGTGCGCCTGGATGCGCTCGCACAGCGGACCGAACAGTTCCGGCGACGTCGAGAAGTAGAAGACCCGGATGCGGTCGGGCGCTTCGGCGAGCCGCGTGGCGAGTTCGGACCAGCCGCCGTCGGACACGCCGTCGAGCGCGAGGTAGTCGATGCGGGCGAGGAATCGCGCGGCGGCCTCGGGATGTTCCGCGGCATCGCTGGCGATCGCCTCGGCGGCCTGCGCGCGATACGCGTCGCGCGACAGTGTCGAGCGGGCGGCGCCGACGATGCGTGCGGCGTCGGGCAGC
>JAKPAN010000147.1 GCA_029779475.1 Pseudomonadota bacterium | reverse complement strand
AGCAGGCTCTACCGATTCCTCATTCCCGATCCCCGGCTTTCAAAGCGCCTGCCGCCCGCCGAACGCGTGCGCGAGCGTGCCGCGGTCGATGAATTCGAGTTCGCCGCCGAGCGGCACGCCGTGCGCGAGCCGGCTCGCGCGCACGTTCGCGGCGCGCGCGAGTTGCGAAAGCATGTGCGCGGTCGCTTCGCCTTCGACCGTCGGGTTGGTGGCGACGATGAGCTCCTGCACCTCGCCTTCGGCCAACCGCTGCGCGAGCAGGTCGAGACCGAGTTCCTTCGGCCCCATGCCGTCGAGCGGCGACAAACGACCGAGCAGCACGAAATACTGGCCGCGAAAACCCGTCGCCTGTTCGATCGCAAGCTGGTCGACCGGCGTTTCGACCACGCAGAGCAAGCTGCGCTCGCGCGACGTGCTCGCGCACAGCGCGCAGACGGCTTCCTCGCTGAAGGTGCGGCAGCGCGTGCAGTTGCCAATGCGCTCGACCGCGAGCGCGAGACGCTCGGCGAGCCGCTTCGCGCCGGCGCGATCGCGTTCGAGCACGTGGAACGCCATGCGCTGCGCGGTTTTCGCGCCGACGCCGGGCAGGCAACGCAGCGCGTCGATGAGTTCGTTGAGGAGCGGCGAGGAAGACATGCTTTATCGTTGATTCGTGAATGGCGATCGGTGAAAAAACGAAATATCGAGTACCGCCACGTATTTCCGAATCACGAATCACGGTTACTCAGAACGGCAGCTTGAATCCCGGCGGCAGGTTCATGCCGGAAGCGAGCCCGCCCATTTTTTCGCGGCTCAACGTAGCGACCTTGTTGACCGCATCGTTGAAAGCGGCGGCGACGAGGTCTTCGGCCATCTCCGGGTCGTCGGCGAACAGCTTGCGGTCGATCGTCACCTGACGCACTTCGTGCGCGCCGCTCATGCGCACGCTGACGAGACCACCGCCGGACTGCCCGGAAACTTCGGCCTGCGCGATCTCCTCCTGCGCGCGCTTCATGTCTTCCTGCATGCGCTGCGCTTGTTGCATCAAACCTGCGAGGGGGCCTTTCATTGTTGTTTCTCCATCTGCGCGCTCACGCCGCAAAGCGCATTGACTTGAATGAATTGTTGTGCGGAAGCCTAGCAACCAAGATCTTTATCGCGACCAATCTCCTGAAGCGATAAATCGCTGGGCAACATTCCAAATGCGTCAGCCTGACTCAACATGAGCGCAAGAACTTCACGGTAAGCGCGATAACGGCCGAGTTCAAACTGTCGTTCTGAATCGCTCGCGGACTCAATGCGGCCCTCTGCTTCAATGAGGCGCCCACGAAGGATCTGGCCAAGATCAAGCAAGTAGCAACCCGCGTCGCTCTTCATCGTGATTCGCCATCATTGCGTGCATCCATCGGCCGCACACTATCTGGAATTACGCGCGCATCGAACGTCTCGATCATCGAGCGCACGAAAGGATCGTCGCGCACGGCGTCTTCGGCGGCGGACTGGCGCGCACTGTCGGCGCGCGCGCGTTGCTGCGCCGGCGTATGCGCTTGCGCGCTGGCGTCGGCGCGTTCGAACTTGACGCGGACGTCGCGGCCGAGCACGCCGCCGAGCCGCTTTTCCAACTGTTCGACGAACAGGCCATCGGCGAGATGCTCGTGCGCGGGCGCGATCGCGAGGCGCACGAGGCGATCCTCGATGGCGACAAGTGTCGCCTGCTGCGCAAGCTGGCCGACCGGGCCGCGCAACTGCGCGCGCTCGATGAGTGCAGCCCAGTCGCTTGGCGGGTTTTCGTCAACGGCTGGCGGCGGCGAAACCGGGGCGCGCTGTGGCGGCGATGGTTCGGAGAAATTGGCCGGCGACGACGCCACTGCGCGCGACGCAGACGATGAAGAGGATGCACGCGGCGCAGGCGGTGCTGACGGATCGCGCGACGGCGCGGCCATGGCCGGCGGATCGCGCGACGGCATCGGCGACGACGCGACGGGCGACGAACGCCGCGTCTCGCTCGCTGCGCCCTCGCGCGCAGGCACGCGCGCGCCCTGCGCGCCCGCAGGCGCAAACGCGAGCATGCGCAGCAGCGCCATCTCGAAACCGACGCGCGGCGTCGGCGCGAGCGGCAAGTCGCGGCGGCCGGTCACGGCGATCTGATACCAAAGCTGCACGTCCTGCGACGGCAACGTTTCCGCGAACGTGCGCAGCGCGGCGTCGCCAATGTCGGGAACGAGTTGCGCGAGCTGCACGCGATGCAACAGCGCCGCGAGTTCGTCGAGCACCTGCGCGAAGTCGGGCGCGAAGCCGGCGATGTGTTCGATCTCGTCGAGCAACGCCTTGCCGTCGCCGCGCGCGAGCACGTCGAGCAGCACCTGCACCTTGGCGCGCTCGACGGTGCCGAGCATCGAATGCACTTCCGCGCTGTGCAGCGCGCCGCCGCCAAACGCAATCGCCTGGTCGAGCAGCGACAGGCCGTCGCGCAGCGAACCATCGGCGGCGACCGCGAGCGTTTCGATGGCCTCCGCGTCGGATGACACCTGCTCGGCGTCGAGGATGTGGCGCATCTGCCCGGCAATCTGCTCGGGCGACAAGCGCTTGAGGTTGAACTTGATGCAGCGCGAAAGCACCGTGACCAGCAATTTCTGCGGATCGGTGGTCGCGAGCAGGAACTTCACGTGCTGCGGCGGCTCTTCGAGGATCTTCAGCAACGCGTTGAAAGCCGGCTTGGACAGCATGTGCACTTCGTCGATGAGGTACACCTTGTAGCGCCCGCGCGTCGGCGCGTATTGCGCGTTCTCGATGAGGTCGCGCACGTTGTCGACGCCGGTGTTGCTCGCGGCGTCGATTTCGAGCAGGTCGACGAAGCGGCCGGCGTCGATCTCTGCGCAGGCGCCGCATTCGCCGCAGGGGTTCGAGGTCGGCCCTTTGTCGCAGTTGAGCGACTTGGCGAAGATGCGCGCGATCGTGGTCTTGCCGACGCCGCGCGTGCCGGTGAACAGGAAGGCGTGGTGCAGCCGGCCGCTGTCGAGCGCATGCGTGAGCGCACGCACGACGTGCTCCTGCCCGACCAGCTCGGAAAAGCGGCGCGGGCGCCATTTGCGCGCGAGGGCCTGATACGACATGGGGAGTCCGGTGACGAGTCGTCGAATTGTAGCAAGCGCGGCGTGAAGCCACCGTTGGCGAGGCCTTCGAAAACGCGCGTTCGCTTGTCTGCGCGGCGCCCGCCTAGTATCCTCGCGCGCCCCGTGCCCATGCACGGCAAGGCGCGACGGGAACGTTGGACGGTCCACGCCGCGACGATGCGATTCTGGAGAGGTATCCGAGTGGTCGCAGGCGGCGCTCACGCCGCGTGCGGGTGAGGCAGAGATGCCGGAAGGCGACCGCTCCAGGGACGGATCGGAGCAAGTCGCAGCAGGTTTCGGAGAGGTGTCCGAGTGGTTGAAGGAGCACGCCTGGAAAGTGTGTAAGCGGGTCAAACCGCTTCGAGGGTTCGAATCCCTCTCTCTCCGCCAAATTGAAAAACGGTTCGACAAATCGGCAGAAAGGCCGATTTGCACCGCGGAGCTGCCCGAAGGGCGAGGCACGGAATGTGCCGAGTGAATCCTTCTCGCTCTCCGCCAGTTTCAAGCGATGCGCGCAACGCGCTCGCGAATGTCATGGTGGCTCCGTCGGTTCCTTCGCGACGATAGCCTGCAAATCCCGCCAGGTCCGGAAGGAAGCAACGGTAGCAGGTGATTCGGGTGCCGGAGATCGGCTGGCGGAGCCGCCACCCTTTTCCCGCCGGCGTGTCGAATCAAGCGCCCGCTTGCGGGCCCGCCAATGCGATC
>JAKPAN010000124.1 GCA_029779475.1 Pseudomonadota bacterium | reverse complement strand
CCGGCTTCGGCGCCGTGGATGCGCGCGCCGACATTGGTCGCCATCGTGCTCTGCCCCATCATGCCGCCATCCTCATAGGCGAACAGGATGTAGTCGCCGATGCGGCCGACGTAAGCCGACACCCATGCGTCGAAACGTGCGCCGCGGTATTGCGCGCCGATGTCGAGCTGCGTGGTCTTCTCCGGCTGGACCGCCGGGAATGCGTTGACCGAGTGCATCGGCCCCCTGTTCGGCGAGAACAGTTCCCAGTAGTCGGGCATGCGTTCGACGTGACCGATGCCCGCGTACCAGCCAGCGTTCGGCACGAGGTCCTGCTCGAAGCGCACGAAGCCGCCCGGCAGGGTCTCGCGGCGCGTGACGCCGAAGGTCGGGTTCGGCTTCGGACCCATATCCATATCGCCGTTCATGTCGCCATCCATGCCATTGCCCATGTCGCCCATGCCCATCGACGAGGCGGTCGAGCGCAAATCTTTGACGCTGGCGCGGTCGGCACGCAGCCCGGCGATCCAGCGCGCGCTCGACGTCCATTTCCATGTCGCTTCGGCGAACACGCCGAGGTTATCGAACCTCGCATCCGCGTTCCACGGCATGCCCTTGTAGCCGTTGCGCTCCATCGCGTTGCGTTCGCGATGGCGGCTCTCCTGCGCATCCAGTCCGGCGACGAGTTCGAGCGCGTTCCAGCGCCAGATCGCGGCGCCGCGGCCGCCGTCCGTGCGTCGGTCGACGTTGGACACCATCGGCATCGGCATCGCGCTCATCGGGTTCGGATCGCGCAGCGTGTAGTTGTCCATGACGTGGTTGGCGCGGTTGTGGAACAGATTGGCCTCGATGCGATCGAGCACGCCGCCGATGTCGGTCTTGACGAAACGCACGCCGTAGCTGTCGCGCCTGAACTGCGCGCCGTCCATGCCGCGGCCGGCGTAGCGCGCCTTGCCGTTGCCGGTGCCTGCGGAGAATTCCAGCGCGGTGTTCGCATCGGGCGTCCAGCCGGCTGCGATGTCGGCGTTCCACTTTTTCCATTCGGAAGGCACGACGTGGCCGTTACCGTCCTCGTAGTCGTCGGACTCGGCACGATTGGCCGTGAGTCGCGCGTAGCCTTGCGAGGCGCCGGCAGTGGCATCGAGCATCCGGCCGTCACGGCCGAACGAACCGCCGAGCAGGCTGCCCTCGACCCGGTAGCCCGGCTCGGTGAAGTGTTCGGGTTCGCGATCGAAACGCACGGTGCCGGCCGACGCGCCCGGACCCCACAGCACCGTTTCCGGCCCTTTGGTCACGACGAGGCGATCGAAAGTTTCGGGCGACACGTAAGACAGCGGATTGTCCATGCGCGCGGGACATGCGCCCGGCATGCTGCCGTCGTTGGTGACGAGGTTCAGGCGCGAACCGAACAGGCCGCGCAGCACCGGATCGCCGTTGGTGCCGCCGTTGCGCAGCGCGGTGAAGCCGGGAATGGTCTTGAGGTAGTCCGTGCCGTCACTCGCGGGAACGGGTTGGCGCGGCAGTTTCGGATCGGTCTCGTAGGTCAGCGGCGATACCGGCGCGTCGGTGACGACGACGGGATCGAGCAGCGTCGCGGGCGCATCGGGTTCTTCGGCCGCAACGCCCGCATGGACCAGCGCTGCGGGAAACGCGCACAACAGGAAAGGCAGCCGCGCACGGGCTGCCGACGCAAGAATCGACATGAATCTCTCCAAAGCACAAGACGCGCGGCGCAGGCTCCACGCAAACAAAGGATGGGCTTGTGTTTCAGAGCGGAGCGGGCGGCCCGCGCGACCCAAGCGTCGCGGGATGAGCGTTGCCGCTCCACCACGCCGCCGGCGTCGCGGGCGGTGGCGAAGGCGGCGCAAGCTGCGGCACCAAGGCAAGGACGAGCGCGGGCAGGATCAGCGACGTCGCCAGCGGGCAATAGGCGCAGTCGCCATCGGCACTGACGTGCAGCGGCGCGCCCTGCGGCCGGCCGTCGCCGTCCGCCTTTACGAATTTCAGGCCGCCCACCGTGCACACTTCCGTCCAGCCCGTGCCGTCGCCGTGCGCGGCCGATCCAGCGATGCGCGAAATCGTCGGCATGACCGCAATGAGCAGCGCCGCGAGCAGCGCCAATCTCGATGACCACGAACGCAGGCCTTGGAAAGCGGGCATTTTGCCGAGTCGAACCCCAGAGTGCGCAACGCGCGCCGATGCGCAAAGCGGCGAATCACGATAGCAGCCGCGCGGAGCCACAGGCAAACCGCTGCGCCGACTCGCGACGTCAAAGCACCGGGTCGAACAGCCGCGCGACGTGCATGACGACGCGGTGCCAGTACGGCGCATCGTGGTATTCACGGTCGTTGATCTCGACCGCGTTGGCGAAGTCGTTGCGAAGCATCGCTTCCACGTCAGCGGCGAAAGCGCGATCGACGCTGAGCGCCGACGCTTCGAAATTGAGCCGGAACGAGCGGCTGTCGACGTTCATGCTGCCGACGATCGCGGTGTCGTCGTCGATGAGCGCGACCTTCTGGTGCATGAAGCCCGGCCGGTAACGGAACACGCGGATACCCGCGCGCAATGCTTCGTACGCATGCAGCGTGGAGGATTGGAACACCGTGAAATGATCCGGTCGCGCCGGCAACAGAAGGCGCACTTCAACGCCGCGGAATACGGCCATGCGCAGCGCGGCACCGACCGTCGCGTCGGGCACGAAATACGGCGTGGCCAGCCAGACCCGTTTGCGCGCTGCATGGATCGCCTCGGCAAGGAAAAGCGAAGCGCTTTCCTGCTCGTCGGCTGGACCGGTCGCGGCGATGAGCGTGGCCGCGTCGCCATCGACTTCGCGCGGCGTGCGCAGCGGCGGCTCGCTGCCGGTCAGCCACAACCAATCTTCGGCGAACGCGCGTTGCAAATCGGCGACGGCGGGGCCTTGCAGCTCCATGTGCGTGTCGCGCCACGGCGCGAGCGGCGGCTTCAATCCGAGATATTCGTCGCCAACGTTGAGTCCGCCGACGAAGCCGCGCCAACCATCGACGACGACAATCTTGCGATGATTGCGGAAGTTCACCTGTAAACGGTTCGACCAATTGCGCGCGGCGAACGCGTGCACGCGAACACCGCCGGTACGCAACGTTTCCACATAGCGGCGCGGCAAATCGTGGCTGCCGACGCCATCGTAGATCACGCAGACTTCAACGCCCGCTGCGGCGCGCTCGAGCAAGGCCTGCTGCATGCGCCGGCCAAGGGCATCGTCGTGGAAGATGAAGAACTGCACGAGCACGCAATGCTCGGCCTGCGCGATCGCCTCGAAGATCGCCGCGAACGTCGCCTCGCCATCGACGAGCAGACGCAGCCGATGGCCGCCGCGCAGGTTCACGCCGAGCATCGCGGCGATGCCCGCGTAGCGCGCATCGTCGACGATTCGATTCGCGCCGATGGCCTTCGCCCGGCGTTCGCCGCCACGGCGGCGATGCATGTCGACGTAACCGCGAAAACGGCTGCGACCGAGGAACAGGTACGGAATCAGCGTGACGTAGGGCAGCAGCAACAAGCCGAGCACCCAGGCGACCGCGCCGGGCGCGGTGCGCGTGCGCATGAGCGCGTGCAGCGCGGCAATGGCGCCACCGACGTGCAACGACAGGGCGAGGAACGCGAAGAAGGCCGTAGTCATGGCACCGGTTGCCGACGATCTTCGCGTTAGCGTGACACGTCTACGCCTCGATGTGCAGCGGTTACAGGATGCGCACGTCCGACAGACACCGCGTGACCGGCGGCGTCGACGGCGACCATCACGAATTCGCCCGTCGTCGCCGGCTTGGGTTCGCTGCCCGGCACGGTTTCATGCAGCAGCGACACGCGCACCGTCATCGAACTGCGGCCGACGCTGGTCACGGTGGCGACGAGTTCGACGATGTCGCCGAGCTTGACCGGCTCGCGGAAGTCGATGCGGTCCGAGCGCGCGGCGACGACCGTACGCCCGGAGAATCGGCTTGCAGCGAGAAACGCGGCCTTGTCCATCCATGCCAGCGCCTGGCCGCCGAACAGGCTGCCGAGATGGTTGCAATGGTCGGGAAAGACGATCTCGACGCAACGCACTTCAACGCAAGGAACGGCCGCCGGATCAGAAGGCATGATCGAAACCGACCTCGCCTTGCACCGCGACCTGGTAGGCGGAAACGCGGCGCTCGAAGAAGTTGGTGAGTTCCTGCACGTCCTGCAATTCCATGAACGGGAACGGGTTCTTCGCGCCGTACAACTTCGGCAAGTGCAGCATCGCGAGGCGCTGGTCGGCGACGTATTCGAGGTACTGGCGCATTTCCTTGAGCGTCATGCCGACGACGCCTTGGCCGAGCACGTCCTCGGCGAACAGCGCCTCGCATTCGACCGCCTCGCCGATCATGCGCGTGACCTGCCCGGCCCACGCTTCGTCGAACAGTTGCGGTTCCTCGCGGCGCACGGTGTCGAGCACTTCGAACGCGAATGCCATGTGCGCGGACTCGTCGCGGAACACCCAGGCGGTGCCTGCGGCGAGGCCCGGCAACAGGCCGCGCGAACGCAGGAAGTAGACATAGGCGAACGCGCCGAAGAAGAACAGGCCTTCGATGCAGGTCGCGAAGCACGTGAGGTTGAGCAGGAACTGGCGCTTGTCGGGGTCGCTTTCGATGCGTTCGAGCGACTGGATCGAATCGATCCAGCGCATGCAGAACTCGGCTTTGCGCCGGATCGACGGGATGTTCTCGACTGCCGAGAACGCCTGCGCACGCTGCTCGGGCTCGGGAATGTAGTTGTCGAGCAATGTGAGATAGAACTGTACGTGCAGCGCTTCCTCGTAGAGCTGCCGCGACAGGTACATGCGCGCCTCGGGGGCGTTGATGTGCTTGTAGAGGTTGAGCACGAGATTGTTCGACACGATCGAATCGCCGGTCGCGAAAAACGCGACGAGGCGCTGGATCAGATGCCGGTCGGCCGCCGCCATGCGCTGCGCGAGATGACCGAGATCGATCTGGAAATCGATTTCCTCGACCGTCCAGGTGTTCTTGATCGCGGCGCGATACATCTCATAGAACTGCGGATAGCGCATCGGCCGCAGGGTGAGGTCGAAGCCGGGGTCGAGAAGGTGATGAGGCGCGCTCACTGGCAGGCCTCGCACATTTCCGGATTTTCGAGCGAGCAGACGAGCGCTTCCGAATCCGTGTACGCCTTCGCCGGCGCGGCGCCGACGGTGGCCTTCGCGATCTTCGTCGCCGGGCGCGAACGCAGGTAGTACGTCGTCTTCAAACCCTTCCTCCACGCATGCATGTACATGCTCGACAATTGACCGATGTTCGGGTTCTCGATGAACAAATTGAGCGACTGGCTCTGATCGATGAACGCGCCGCGATCCGCAGCCATGTCGATCAGCGCACGCATCGGCGTTTCCCAGACCGTGCGGTAGATCGTGCGCAATTCCGCCGGCAACGCGGCGAGTGACTGCACCGAACCTTCAGCGAGCTTGATCGCGTCGCGCATCTCGGGCGTCCAATGGCCGAGGCGCTTGAGTTCCTCGACGAGATAGCGGTTTACCTGCAGGAAATCGCCCGACAACGTCTCGCGCTTGAACAGGTTCGACACCTGCGGCTCGATGCATTCGTAGCAGCCTGCGATCGAGGCGATCGTCGCGGTCGGGGCGATCGCGATCAGCAGCGAATTGCGCAAGCCGTGCGCCTTTATTTCCTCGCGCAGTTCATCCCAGCGTGCGGGATCGCGTGGCGCGACGTTCCACGCATCGAATTGCAACTCACCGCGCGCGGCGCGCGTGTCGGCGAACGCGGGATGCGCCCCCTTCTCGCGCGCGAGCTCAAGCGAGGTGCGCAGCGCCCAGTAGTAAATCTCCTCGGAGATGCGCGCCGACAGTGCGCGCGCCGCGTCGCCATCGAACGGCAGGCGCAGCGCGAAGAACACGTCCTGCAAACCCATCAGGCCGAGGCCGACCGGGCGCCAGCGCAGGTTCGACGAGCGCGCGGTGTCGATCGGATAAAAGTTGAGGTCGATCACGCGATCGAGCTGGCGCACCGCGATTTGCACCGTGTGCGCGAGCTTCTCGAAATCGAATTCGCGACCGTCGTGGTGCTGCGCGAGGTTGATCGAACCGAGGTTGCACACCGCGGTTTCGCCGCTGCTCGTGACCTCGATGATCTCGGTGCACAGGTTCGACAGATGGATCGCGTTGCCGGGCTTCGCGGTCTGGTTCGCGGCGCGGTTGCAGGCGTCCTTGAAGGTCATCCAGCCGTTTCCGGTCTGCGCGAGCACCCGCATCATGCGCGCGTACAGGTCGCGCGCCTTCACGCGCTTGCGCGCGAGCCCTTGCGACTCGGCCTGCACGTAGGCGCTTTCGAACGTTTCGCCCCAAAGATCCGGGAAATCCGGCACGTCCTTCGGGTCGAACAGCGACCAGTCGCCATCGGTCTCGACGCGGCGCATGAAGAGATCGGGAATCCAATTGGCGAGATTGAGGTGGTGCGTGCGGCGCGCCTCGTCGCCGGTGTTGTCGCGCAGTTCGAGGAAGGCTTCGATGTCGGCGTGCCAGCTTTCCAGGTAGACGCAGGCCGCGCCCTTGCGCTTGCCGCCCTGGTTGACCGCGGCGACCGAGGAATCGAGCGTCTTCAGCCACGGCACGATGCCGTTCGACAGGCCATTCGTCGAACGGATCAACGAACCTTCCGAACGCACGCGGTGGTAAGCCAGACCAATACCGCCGGAGAACTTCGACAGCATCGCGACGTCGCGGTACTTGTCGTAGATCGATTCCAGAGAATCCTCGGGCGAGTCGAGCAGGAAGCAGCTCGACAACTGTTCATGGCGCGTGCCCGAGTTGAACAGCGTCGGCGAACTCGGCACGTAGTCGAGCCGCGCGAACAGGCCGTACAACTCGATCGCATCGGCGACGCCCTCGCTGAGCGAGCAGGCGACGCGCATCCAGAAATGCTGCGCCGTCTCGATGACCTGGCGCCGCGTCGGGTGCTTGAGCAAGTAACGGTCGTAGAGCGTGCGCAGCCCGAAGTACTCGAAGCGCAGCGTGTGCTGCGCTTCGATCGCATCGTTGAGCTTGCGCGCGTTTGCCTCGACGAAGGCGAGCACGCGCTCGTTGATGAGGCCCGCGTCGAAACCGTGCCGGATCGACTGCGAGAACGAATAGATGCCCAGTCCCTGCACTTCCTTGTCGATATAGCCGGCAAGCAGGCGCGCGGCGGCCTTGGAGTATTCGGGTTCTTCGGCGATGAACGAGGCCGCGGTGCGGATCGACAGTTCGTCGAGCTCGCGCGTGCTGGCGCCGTCGTAGAGTCCGGCGATCGTCTTCAGCGCGACGCGCATCGGATCGACGTCGGCAAGCCCGTCGCAGCAGCGCGTCACCGCGCGCACGATCTTGTCGAGGTTGACCGGCTCGCGATCGCCCGAGCGCTTGGTCACTTGCATCGCGACGGGCCCGGGATGCGGCGAGGTCAGGCGAAACCCGCCCTGATCCGGCTGCAATGCGGTTTCAGGGGGTTGCGCAGGCGTTTCGGCGGCTAGATCGATCGGTGTCATGGCGTTCTCCTTCACGAGCGGTGAACCCGAAGGAGAAAGGCACGACGACTCACGGCATGAGATTGCCCGCGATCCGCCGGCCTTCGCTCCCGCGAGCGAGGGAAGGATCAGCGGCAGCGACGGCGGAAGTGGGCGCGGGATCGCGGCGAACTTCCGGCCGATCCCTCCCGCGAGGGCCTTCGAGCCAACGCCATGCCTTGTGGCACGGCGGTCGTGGCCGGTATTCGGACTCTCGGGCCCGAGGCTTTCGCCTCACCTAGGGGCGCCGCTTGCCGAGTCGTCAAACCCGGTGCGATTCGCGCCTTTCGTTCCCGATCACCGCTGCGGGGCAGTCCCGGATTCGCACCGGATTCCCTCGTCGCCTTGCGGCGACGTCCCAACATCTTGTGTTGGGCGCCATCGACGGGCACAAGGATATGGGCTGCCGCCCGCGGCACGCAAGCAAGAACAAAAAATCAGGCGTCCGCCGCGCGGCGGCGTCGCGCCGCCGACCCGCTCGGCGATCCCGCCTTCAATCCGAGGCGGAGATGCCCGCGCAGGCGCTGCAATGCAGCGTGCCGAGGCGATGTTGGTAGCGGCTCGGCCGACCGGCGGGAATCTCACTGCCGCAGCCGTCGCAAACGGTGTCGATGTCCAGATGATCGACTTCGTGCAGGCGCAACGGCTGTTCCTCGCCGCGCATCACCATGCCGCGCGCGACGGGCTTGACGATTTCGGCGCGGAACCGCTCGTGCAGCGCTTCCCAGCGGCGGATCATCGGTTCCGGCAGACCGTGATCGCGCAGCGTCTGCTCGAACAAGGCCTCGCGATGGTCGAACAGGTCGTCGGAAATCACCATCCAGTGATGCGCGTTGAACGGGTTCATGCCGAAGTAGTTGCGCGCGCCGGAAAACAGGTCGGCGAGGAACGCGTACTGCTTGGCGACGATCTGGTCGCGCGGCAGGTCGTGGAAGAACGGCGAGAGGCGTTCGTCGGCGTAGACGCGCAGATAGAACGCATCGAGGATGCGCGTCAGGCCCGGGCCGCGGCCGAGCGCATCCCAGAGTTCCTCGTCGGCAAGGATGTCCGAAATCTTCTCGGCATCCCGCGGCGGTGCGAAACCGGAACCTTCGAACGGATCGGCGTGGATGCGCGAACGCGCGGCGCCCGCGCCCACTGCGAGGCATCGCGCATCCTCGACCATGGCCGGCGAGCCGCAAAGAAACACCTCGGCCTCGGCGAGATCCCTGCCGGCAGCGAATGCCGATGAAGTGACGCGGCCGGCGAACGCGCCGCCAGACAGGATCTGGTCGCCGAGCGCGCCGCTGACGCAAGGCACGTAGGAAAAATTCGGATGGCGTTGCGCGAGCGTCGTCAACGCATCGTGCAGATAGAGCTCGTCGTCGAAACGGACGCCGTGGTACAGCGCAATCGGCGTGCGATGACCGGATGCCAATGCATCGCGCGCGACCGCGGCCATCGCGCCCGCGCCGGAACCCGTTGCGAGCAGCAGCAGCGGGCGCTGCGCCATCTCGGCGCGATAGTGACAATCGCCTTGCGGTGCGAACAGTCGCACGCGCGCGCCGATCTCGGCGTCGACGCACAACCATTGGCTCATCGTGCCGCCGTCGAAACAACGGACGTGCACGACGAAAAAGAAATCCTCGCCCGGCAGGCTCGCCAGCGAGTAGCTGCGCGAAAGGCCGTCGGCGCGAACGATCTGCAGATGCTGGCCGCCGAAGAACGCCATTTCCTTCAGCGGTGCGATACCGATCTCGAAGATGCCGCCGCCGAGCTCGCGGCGCGAAACGATGTCCGCCGCTATCGACAGCCGATCGAGTTCCGGCGGCGACAAGCGCACGTCGCCGGATGCGCGCGCGACGCACGGCAGGATGTGGCCGCTGTCGAGGATCGCCGCGTCGATCGCCTTGTCGTGGTGGATTTCGCCTTCGTCGCAGCGGAGCACGCAGGTATGGCACGAGCCCTTGCGGCAGGAATGCGCGACCTCCGCGCCCTGGCGCAACAACGCGTCGAGCATGGTCTCGCCTTCGGCGACGAGGTAGCGGACGTCGCGAAAACGGATGGCGGGCGCGGGCGATTTCACGATCATGGCAACCTCCGTCACGCGATCGCGGCGGACACCGCAAGTGCGCAGGTCTTGGCGTGGCCGAGCACGAGGCCGAGGCGTGCGTCGTGGTTCGCCAGCACCGCGATGACGAGCAAACCGCCGCTGCCGGGAATGCTGGCGACGACGAACTTGCCGCCGTTGCCTTCGACGAGCACGTGATCGAGCGTGCCGCCCTGCACTTCGCGCAAGATGCTTTGTCCCAGCGCGACGAGCGAACTCGACATCGCCGCGAACTTGCCCTGCATCGGCGCCTTGCGCACGCGGTCGACGTAAGGCCGCCCGTCGCGGAACGCGAGCATCGCAGCGGTCACGCCGTCGCAGCGCGCAAGGAGCGTGTCCAGCGCCGTCGCGCAGGCCTCGCGGCTCGCTTCCGTCAATGCCATGTCGCCTCTCCTGTCGGTGTTTTCGGGTCGACGCCGTTCTCGATCATCATGAACAACAGGTCGAACATGCGAACCAATTCCTCGCGTCGCCGCGCGTCGGCGACGAGGATCGGCGCGACCATGCCGCGTTCGCGCAGCAGCGCCTCGCAGCCTTCGAGCAAGGCCGACGGCGGCTTGCCGTTCTTGTTGAGCGCGACCACGCATGGCAGTTCGCGGATCGCCGATTCGTATGCATCGAGCGTCTCGCGCAGGCCATCGAGCGCAAGCGAAGACGCCGCGTCGACGAGCACGATCACGCCGAGCAGGTTTTCGCGAACGACGTCGAACATGAAACGGAAGCGGCTCTGCCCCGGCAGCCCGTAGAGCAGCAATCGGCCTTGGTCGCCGAGCGAGAGTTCGCCGTAGTCGAACGCGACCGTGGTGTTTTCCTTGAGCCGCGCGAGTTCATCCGTGCAGCGCACGTCGGTCACCAGCGGCGCGATGTCGCTCAGCGACTCGATGCACGTCGTCTTGCCCGCGCCGGGTTCGCCGATGAACAGCAGCTTGTAGCTTTCGCTTCCGCTCATCGCGCGAATCCGAGGATCTGGCCGACACGGCGGGTCAGCGCGCGCCAGCGCTGATCCACGACGGGCGGCGTCGGCGCTGATTCGTGCGTTTCGACCTGCACGCTTTCGCGCTCGATCGCGCCGAGTTTTTCCAGTTCGGCGATGCATTGTTCGATGACGTCGACGGCAACGCCGGTCTGCACCGAGATCTCTTCCGTCGTGCGCGGAACGCTGCGGATCGTCGACATGACCATCCACCACTTGGGTTGCCAGTCCATCGCCTGCGCCGGCCAGACGCGCAAGCGATAACGCCACACTGGCCTTTGTTCCGATGGCGCCGGCGCTGCGGCCGTCGGCGTGGGCGCGCCTTTCGAGGCCCCGACGAACCCCGTCAGCAACGAAAGCAATTGATAGGCGCGGATCGGCCGGTACATCGTGCCTTGGGGATGTTGCTTCGGCTTGAGCGAACAACCGACGACCGCGGCCGATCCGGTGTTTTCCGGCGCGGGGTTGGTGTCGAGGTTGACCATCAGCACGTCGGGCGCTTCGCCTCGCTCCGCGAGGGTGCACGGCTGCGGCAAGTGCGACTGGATCAACCCGAGAAGCCGCCGCAACGCGGCGACTTCCTCGTCCGCAAGACCATGGCAGGCGATGCGCAATACAGCCGGATGGGGAATGGCAGTCATCAGTTCAGACCTCGATCCGATGCATCCAGCACCGGATCATCAAGATCCATCGACGTCGTCAGGAAGCCGCTTCGCAAGCCGCCATCGCCGCACGCGAACGCACCAGCACCATGCCGACGTTCGCCGAGACGCGGGTAATGAACACGCCGGCCTGGTTGGGGTTCTTCTTCGAGCGGCAGAACACGTGGATCAGGTTGGTGCTGAACACGATGATCTCGTTGAAGTAGTGGTTGTGCGTGGAGGTGATGCCGCGCGACTTGTCGAACAGTTTTTCGATCTCGCTGACCGTCTTGCCCTGGAACAGGTCGCCCGTGGCCGCCGCGACGAGGTCGAGCACTTCATTGGGATGCGAGTCGACCGTCTTCACGCCGAGCAACAGTCCACTCACCATGTCGACGAAACCGGTGGCGACGCATTCGGGAATATCGGCTTGGGCTGCGGTCAACGCCTTTTCGAGTGACATTTTTTCAGTCTCCTGGTGGGTACGGCGGTCAGCGCCAGCCGCGGATGCGGTCGGCGAAATCGTGGAGGAAGCGCTGCTGTGCGGCGCTCTGGATGGCATGTGGCTGCGCCTTGCGGACGCGCTCGATGGCGGTCTCGGCCGCGTCGCCGAACCAGATCAGGATGGAAGCGAGCACCGTGCCGGTGCGGCCGAGGCCGCCGCGGCAATGCGCGGCGATGCCTTCGTTCGAGCGGATGCCCGGCTCGGCCAGCCGGCAGATGTCGAGCGCCTGCGAAAAACTCGGCGGCGCCATGTCCGGGATCGCGAACCGATGCAGCGAAATGCCGAACTCGCGCAACGGTTCGACCGCATATTCGCAGCGCTCTTCGAGGCACAGCAGCCGGCGCACGCCGGCCAGCGAGAGCTGGCGATAGGTATCGACGGCTTCGCCGATCATGCCGGGGCGCGGCAGGCCGCACAGCAAGCCGGGCACGGCCCACCAGATGCCGTTGCGCGGGGCTGTCGAAACCGGCGTCACCGGAATGCCGCAGTTGCCGGTTTTGACGTAGACGCGGCCGGCCTCCGTCGAAGGCTGGTCGAAGAAGGATTGGGAGTCGGCCATTTCGTGGATCGTGCCGCCGGCGAGCAGCGCGGTGGTGCCGCCTGTGGCGAGGCAATCCTGCCGGTTGTGCGTGACGGCGACGACGATGGACTGCGCCGCACGTTCGCGCAGGCGCTCGCGGATCGCCTCGGCGCGCGCTTCGTCGAGCCCGGCGGTCGGTTCGTCCATCAGATAGACCCACGCATCGCGGTCGAGGACATCCATCACCGCGCGGAACTGGTGATCGGCGCGGCGTGCGCGCGCGGCTTCGCGAGCGGGCGTTGCGTCGAGCGGAAGTTCGCCCTGCACGTCCGCATGCATGGGCGAAGGTTGCGGCAGGAACGCGAGGCGGCCATCGAGCGATGGCAATTCCGCACCGCCCCACGTGCAGCGCCCCGACATGCGCACGCGGCCATCGAGCGTCTCGCCTGCCATAGCCATCATCAGGCTCGACTTGCCGGCACCGCCCGGGCCGACCAGCCAAAGCAGGCCGGGGCTGTCGACGCGCAACGAAACATTGCGCACGACAGGCGCGCCATCGCGCCACACTTCGACGTTCCCTAATGCCAACATCGATCCCCCTGATCGCATGTGCGCCTTTCGATGACGCGACAGGGGTGTCCGAGGGGACACGAAAACGGTCTATAGGGAATTTTCCTATTTTTCAGCCGTGCCCGATGTAAGACCTTACAGGTTCACAAGCAGATGTCCGGCGTGTAACGAACGCCGGATCACGAGGTGGTCGCGTCGCGCGCTTCGCCGCGCCGCGGCGTCGTGGCGATGAAGGCTTCCTCGTCTTCCGCGATCAGGTTTTCGAGCGGCAGCGGGCGGCAAATGCCATATCCCTGCACGGCGTCGATGCCGAGTTCGCGCAACATCTCGCGCACCGTGTCCGACTCCACCGACTCGGCGATCGTGTACTTGCCGAGCGTATGCCCGATCGCGGCGATCGCGTGCAGCACGGTCTGGTCGAGCGGATCGTCGAGGCCATCGCGCACGAAAACGCCGTCGACCTTGAGGACGTCGACCGGAAGCGATTTCAGATATCCGAACGACGACATGCCGCTGCCGAAATCGTCGAGCGCAACTTCGCAACCCAGCGCCTGCACGACGGCGATGAACGCGCGCGCTTCATCCAGATTGGATACCGCCGCGGTCTCCGTCACTTCGAAGCAGAGCTTCTCGCCGGGGACGCCCGAATCGCGGATCGCGGAAGCCACGAACGCACGGAATTCCGGCTTGGCCACCGACTGCGCCGAAATGTTGACGTGGCACGACTCCAGCCGACCCAGATGCTCCGGATGCGCGGCCAGCATGTCGAGCGTCCGCTGCAGGATTTCGCGATCGAATTCGTCCATGCGACCGTAGCGCTCCAGCGCCGGGATGAACGCACCGGGCGCATGCAGCCGCCCGTCCGGATCGACCAGGCGCGCGAGCACTTCGTAGCGCAGGCCGCGGCTTCCGCCGAGGTCGCTGATCGGCTGCGCGAACAGGAAGACACGACGCTCGATGAGCGCGACACGCACCTCGTTGACCCATTCCATCTCGTTGCGGCGGCGCGTGACGGCTTCGTCGGAATCGGTGTAGACGCGGATGCGGTTGCGACCTTCTTCCTTGGCGAGATAGCAGGCGATGTCGACGGCGCGCAGCAGCCAGTTCGTGTCGGTCGCTTCGGAGGAAATCTCGACGATGCCGATGCTCGCCGTCAGCGTGAAGTTCAACGTGCCCCAGCGGAACGCCATGCCGCTGACCGCGCGTGCCAGCCGTTCGGCGAGCGCGTGTGCGTCGGGTATCGAGGTGCCTTCCAGGACGATGGCGAATTCGTCGCTGCCCATGCGCGCGAACAACGCGCGGCCGTCCATTTCGGACGACAGACGCGCCGCGATCCGGCGCAGGTATTCGTCGCCCGCCGCGGGGCCGCAGCTGTCGTTGATCAACTTGAACTGGTCGATGTCGAGCAGCAGCAACGCATGGCACGAATCGTCGCGGCGAGACAACGCGAGGAAATGCACCAGCCAGCGTTGCAGTTCGCGCCGGTTGGCCAATCCGCTCAGCGTGTCGTGCGTCACCTGCCGTTCGAGTTCGCGCGACAGGCGCAGCGTATTCGACACGTCTTCGAGCAGGACCAGCATCGCGCCGACGTCGCGCTCCTGGTCGAGGATCATCGACGCGGTCAACTTGAGCCGAACCGATGCACCGCTCTTGCAGCGGAAATCGTGCTCCTCGGTCAGGCTGGGCCGGCCGGATGCCAGCAAGCGTTCGCGCAATCCACGCAGATCCGGATCCTCGTTGCCGTCGTCCACGCGATCGAAACCTGATCGCAGCAGCTCGGCCTCGGAATAGCCGAGCACGGCACAGATGCAATCGTTGGCCGCGAGCAACTGGCCGTTTTCGTCGATGCGAACCATGCCGATCGCGGCCTGCTCGAACGCGGCACGGAAATTCCCCTCGGATGCGCGCACGCGGCGCACGATCGCACGCAACAACAGCGCCGCGACGAGCGTCAGCGCCGTGAAGCCGGCCGCGCTGAACAGCACCAACATGCGCCGCACCCATTGGCTCGTCTTGATCATCGCCTCGAGGAACTGGTTCTGCAGGACGCGCATGTGCCCGTCGATCACGACCAGCTCGCCGCCGAGGCGCTTGATCGTCGCTTCGTCGGAGGCATTCACCGCGACTTCCAGCTCGGAAGCGAGTGCGGCGATGCGCAGCAGGCTCGGATCGGCTTCACGCCACTTGTCGATCGCGTCGCGGAACGGCGGCGTCGCGTGGAACCAGCGATAGGTCCAGATGATCCGATCGAGATTGTCCGGAGGATTCATGCCGCGCAGAAAGCCGTCGCGCGCGGCGTCGATGTCCGGCGGCTCGCGATCGAGTGCCAGGCGCGCGTCGCGATCGCCGAGTTGCACGTCGAGCGCGCGTCGCGCGAGGGCGAGTTGCGCCGGATCGCGCTCGGTCGCGTAACGATACAGATGGAGGCTCGCCGCCTCGCGCCCTTTCGACCAATAACTCTCGCCCAACAAGTAGGTGGCGACGTCGGAATTCAATTCGTTGACAGCGCCCGCCAGCGTCTGCCCGACCAGCGCGACGAGCAGCAGCAGCGCCGTGCCCAATGCGAATTTGTGCCACGATTCGACAGTCGCCCGCGCCTTTGCCTGCATCACAAGCACTCCTTTTCCCCTGCCCCCGGCGGCCGCATCGGTGACGGCTTCCAGCGGCCTCTGCATCGTGGCACGCGAATGCAGGCGAGGGAAAGCCACGCTGTGTCGCGTATATTCCGGCCATCGAATGTCGTGCGCCGCGCAGCCGCCGCATCGCATCCGACACGACGACGGATCGAACGAGACGACTGCTTGCCTTCAGGAAACCGTTTCCGACTCAGCCTGCTCGCGACGCTGCTGATCGGCGCCGCGATCGGTGCCGCCGCGGGCAACGCGCGCAACGACCTCGCCCACCGCCGCGCCGTCACGGCATTCGAGCAGCGCCATGACCTCGATCTCGCTACCGCGCTGGAAACCGAGCTGCGCGCCGACCTCGCGAACGCGCGACTCGCGCCGCACGATGCGGAAGCCGCAGCAACAGTCGCAAACCCCGCGCATTCCGCGCAATTCGCCGCCCGCGTCGAGGAACTGCGCACTCGCACGCCCTCGACGACCGAGGTTCCGCTGCGCAGCCTGGGTCGCGTCCACGGGCAGATCCAGAAGCTCGCCGGCGGGGTGGTCGCCGGCGCCCCTTCGCCGGCGGCGCCGGTTACGCGCGACGCGTTCGACCAGTTGGCCAGGGAATTGAATGCGGGCATCGACGACCTGAACGGCCAATTGCGGCGCGAACGCGACGGCGGCGACCACGCCAGCGAAGTCTGGCCGCCGTTCTTCGTCCTCGCGTTCGCCGTCTGCATGGGCGGCATGCTCTGCGCGCTGCTGTACGTCGCCGTCGCGCGCAGTGCGTCCGCCGCCGCGCCGATGCCCGCGCGAACTGCCGCCGCGCGGACGCACGCACTGCTGCACATCGACCAGCTCAACGAAGCGCTGCGCTACATCGCCGACTGGATCTTTATCTGCACCGGCGATGGCGCCATCGAGCACGTGCTGGCTTCGGCCGATGGCAAGGCCGGGCTCGACCGCCGCGAATTGGTCGGGCGTTCGCTGTGGACGTTCACCTCCGACATGCATTACGACGCGCTCGCGCAATCGCCGCATGCGAACGGCATTTCGGTGACGCTGACCACGTTCGGCGCTACGCCGGAAACCGCGATCGCCGTGCGCATGGTGGTCGCACGCCTCGATGGCGGCGGAACGCCGCGCCTGCTTGCGATCGTGCGCGACCGCAGCGACGAAATCGGCATCGAACAGTCGTTCAACGAGCGCACGACGCAGCTCATGCGCGCCCGCGCGGACGTCGACCGCCTGCGCGAGAGGGTGATGTACGTCGCCGAGGAAGAACAAGAACGCATCGGGCAAGAACTGCACGACGGCGTCGGCCAGCAACTCGCCGGCATTTCCTTCCTCACCCACGCCCTGGCCAGCCGCATCGGCGGCGACGACGCGAAAGCCGGCGCGGACCTGCGCTGGCTGTCCGAACTGACCCGCCGCACCGCGGAATCGGTGCGCGGCGTGTCGCGGCAACTCGGCGCCAAGCAATTCGAGAACAGCGACATCGCCGCCCTGCTCGCGCAATTGTGCGAGGACACCGCGATCGCGTTCGAGGTCAAATGCCAACTGCATGCGGAAGAAGCCTCCAGCGAATTCCGAGCCGCCAGCGCGAGCGCGAAACGCCACATCTTCCGTTTCGCGCAGGAATCGCTGAACAACGCGTTGCGCCACGGACATGCGAACCGCGTCGTGATGCGATTGGAGGTGCGCCGGCGGCGCCTGCGCCTGACCATCCTCGACAACGGCAGCGGCTTCGATCTGCGCCGCTTCACGGGCGCGGGGCGGCGCGGGCTCGGCCTGCACAGCATGCGCATGCGCGCCTCGATCCTCGGCGGCAGATTGCATATCCGCACCGGCGCCCACGGCACCTTGGTGATGCTCGTCGCGCCGGTCGCGACGTTGAGCGAGGCGTGAATCCGGCGGATACTTCCGCGATGCACATCCTCATCGTCGACGACCATCCGATTGTCCGCCACGGATTGGCGCAACTCCTGCGCAGCCGGCCCGGCATCGGCAGCTGCAGCGAAGCGCATTCCATCGAGTCGGCACTGGCCGAACATGCGCGCAGGAAGCCGGATGCCATCGTCCTCGACTTGTCGCTCGGCGAAGAATCCGGACTCGATCTGTTGCGTACCTTGCGCGGCAACGAAGACACGACGCCCGTGTTCGTGCTGTCGATGTTCGAGGAAAGCGCGCACGCCGAACGAGTCCAGCGCGCCGGCGCGCAGGGCTTCATGATGAAGGCGACGCCGCCCGACGAAGTCGCGGAAGCCGTGGAACGCGTCGCTCGCGGAGAGCGCGTGTTCAATGCAAACACATCGGACTCATCCGGCAGCGGCGGTTGCGACGACGGATCGACCGCACCGTCGGGCGTCGGCGCGCTCACCGAACGCGAAATCGCGGTGCTGCGCCTGCTCGGCGAAGGACTCACGAGCGCGCAAATCGCCGGCTTGCAGTTCCGCAGCGTGAAGACGATCGACGCGCACCGCGAATCGATCAAGCGCAAACTCGGACTGCGCACCGCAACCGAACTCGTGCGTTACGCGACGCTGTGGCGCGAGCGTCATTGAACATCGACGCACGTCCGTGACGACGATCGAATCGCTTGCAGCCGCTCCGGTCGAGCGCTGGATCGGCGAGGCGCGCGATCTCGCTTTGCGCAACGACCTGCGCGCAGCGGAAACGCTGTTGCGCGCGGCGATCGCCCGCTTTCCCGACAATGACGAGGTGGGCATCGCGCTCGCCAGCGTGTGCTGGCAGCGCGGCGAGCACGACGACGCGCGCGCCCTGCTTCGCGAAACGCTGCGGCGACAGCCCGCGCATCTCGCCGCCGCCTTCACGCTGGCGCGCATCGAAGCCGAACAATCCGATTTCCCGGCGGCGGAAGAAGCCTTGCGCCGCGCGTTCACGGGCTTCGCCCAGCCATCGGATCTCGTCTTGCGCGCCGCGAAGATGCTCGCGGATTGGGGTCGCAAACCCGGCGCCGTCGACGTCTGCGAAGCCGCGATCGCATCGGGCGACGTCGATCCGAAGCTGCATCTGTACGCGGCCGCCCTGCTCGGCCAGATCGGCGAATTCGAACGCGCGCGCGAACGCTACGAATTCGCGCTCGACCATGATCCGGCGGCGATCGAAGCCGGCGCCGCCTACGGCCTGGCGACGATGCAACGCTACACCGATCGCGAACATTCCGATCGCGCACGTTTCGAATACGCGCTCGAACGCAGCGATCTCGCCGATGCCGAACGTGCGTCCCTGCTGTTCGCGCTCGGCAAGCTGCACGACGATCTCGGCGAATTCGCCGATGCCGCGAATTGTCTGCGCCGGGCCAATGCGCTCATCGACCACAGCGCATGGTCGCGCCGCAACTGGCGGCGCCTCGTCGATGCACGTCTCGCCGCAAAACCCTTGCCGGCGCGCACGCCCGGCGCGGAAGAATGCGTGCCGATCTTCGTCGTCGGCGCGCCGCGTTCCGGCACGACGCTCGTTGCCGAACTGCTCGGCCGCTCGCCGCTCGTGCGCAATCGCGGCGAACTCGACTGGCTGCCGCATTTCGCCGAGCGCGTCGCGAATGCCGGCCGTGTCGACGTGGCTTTGCTCGACGACATCGCGGCCGAGTACCTGTCGAAGCTGCAACAAGGCGAGCGCGACGCGCGCTGGTTCGTCGACAAGCAACCGCTGAATTTCCTCCATGCCGACCTGATCCGCGCGCTGTTTCCGCAAGCGTGGATCGTCCATTGCCGACGCAACGCGCGCGACACGGCGCTGTCGATATGGAGCCAGCATTTCGGCTCGACCGAATACCGCTTCGCCTACGACTTCGACGACATCGCCGCCGTGCTGCGCGGCTGCGCGAAGCTCATGGCCAGGGCCGCGAACACATCCGGTTCACGCGTCATCGACGTTCGCTACGAAGCGATCGCGCAGCATCCGCAAACGATCGTCGATGCCATCGCCGCGACGATCGGCGCGCCGCGCTTCGATTGCAGCCGCGCCGACGAACGACGCCACGCGATCGGGACGGCGAGCCTGTGGCAAGCGCGCCAGCCGGTATACACGGCATCGATCGGACGCTGGCGCGCGTATGCGGAATTCGTGCCGGAGTTGATGGGCTTTTCCGACGATTGAGTTCTCAGTCGCATATTCCTGAGCTCCTGCCGCTGGCACGGTTATGCTGGAGCCTTGCCAGACCTAACGGGATGAGAGCACAAACTTCTCCGCCCCTCCTGGAACCGAGTCGCCAGCATCGCTGGAAGCCATATCAACCTTCCGCCGCGGTTTTCCGCACGCCCTTTTTCTCTTCGGGCTTGCTTTTCGCGTCCGCTGGCTTCACATCGACGGGCTTGAGCAGATCGCCCAGCGACTTGTCGAACGCCGCGACCTTGTACGCCGGCAGCACGAACGTCCAGCCGTCGAAACGCGC
>JAKPAN010000105.1 GCA_029779475.1 Pseudomonadota bacterium | reverse complement strand
GATCGCCCTGAACCGCGTCGACGAAGCAAGAAAGCGCGGGCTCTTCATCAACGTGCAGGCGCTTGGCGAACGTCTCGGCGTTCCGGTCGTTGCGACGATCGCGCACATGGGCAAGGGAATTTCGACGCTCTTTGCGACGATCCTCGAAGTCGCCCGCGCGAAAAGCTGCCCGCTGCCGCAGGCGCCGAGCCGGCACATCGTCGCCAGCCTGAGCGCGCTCGCCGCGGTTCTCTCGTGCCCCGAAGTCGAAGCGGCTTTCGCCGTGCCGCGCGCACTGCTCGTCTCGCAGCTCGCCGAAAGCGACGACTACTTCCTGCACGCACTCGATGTGCACTTCCCGGCGCTCGTTCCCGAAATCCAGCACGCGCGCGAACTTGCCGAACGCGCGCTGCCGCGGCCACTTGCCGAGGAGTTGCACGCCGACCGCCACCATCGCGCGGCCATGCTCTTCGAAGCAGTGACGCGGCCGCGCGGCATCGACAGCGGCGAAGGCTGGCGACACTGGCTCGACGAACTCTTCCTGCACCCGCGCTGGGGACTTGCCGGCAGCCTCATCGTCTTCGCGCTCGTCCTCTTCATCGTTTTCGAAATGAGCGCGACGCTCGACGCGTGGACATCGGGGCGGCTCGCGACCTGGGCGCAGCAATGGCAACCGTCGAGCACCGCCGGCGTCGTTGGCCGCGCCGTCGCCGACGGTCTGATCGGCCTCGTCGGCATCGTCGTCCCCTACATGCTGCCGCTCGTCCTGCTGCTCGTCGCGCTCGAGCAGTCGGGCGTCATGCACCGCGTCGCTTTTGTCGTCGACCGCGGCTTCCACCACATCGGACTGCACGGCGGCGTTGCCGTGCCTTTCCTGATCGGGCTGGGCTGCAACGTGCCGGCGATCTCGGCGGCGGCGACGACAGGGACGCGCCGGGAGCGCGTCGTCTCGGCGATCCTCATCACCTTCGTTCCCTGCTCGGCACGCTCGGCGATCATCCTCGCGATCGGCGGCAAGTACCTGGGTGGCCTCGGCGTCTTCGCGATTTTCATGCTCACGCTCGTCGTCATCGCGGCGCTTGGCAAACTGCTCTCGCGCCACTACGCAACGAGCGCGCCGGGGATCGTCCAGGCCATCCCGCCGTATCGCTGGCCGCAATGG
>JAKPAN010000099.1 GCA_029779475.1 Pseudomonadota bacterium | reverse complement strand
TCCCGCCGGCGTGTCGAATCACGCGCCCGCTTGCGGGCCCGCCAATGCGATCACCTCGCCGCGCCGCGCGACACGCATTCCGGCCGCTTCCATCGCTTGCGCTTCGGTTTCGCTGGCGTAGTGGCACAGCACGAAACGGCGCAGCAGGTCCTGCGGATATTCGCGCGCAAGATCGTCGAGGCCGGTGTGCGAGGGATTGCCGCGCAGGCCGCAGTCGTGCACGACGAGCATGTCGCCGGAAACGATCGCGGCAAGCACTTCCGGAATCGGCCGCGTGTCGCCGGTCCATGCGAACGAGCCGGCGAGCGCAACGCCGAAGGAGGTGCTCGGCGCGTGATGGCGCGTCGCGAACACGTCGAACCACAAGCCATCGAACCAGAAGCCGCGCGACAGCGGCACGAGTCGGAACGCGTCCCAGAAATTCGCGCCGCCTTCAGCGAGCGGCTCGGGAAAATCCGCGACGCGTGATTGCAGCAGCGGCACGAGGTTCGCATGCGCGAACACCCGCACCTCGCCGCGCCGGCGTTCATCGAACCAGGTCTTGTAGAACATCCGTTCGAGCCCGGCGACGTGGTCCATGTGCGTATGCGTGACGTACACCGTGCGCGGTGCCTCGCCGTACTGCGCGAGATACGCGGAGAGCGCTTCGGCGCCGCAGTCGATCATGAGCAGCGGACGGCCGTTGCGTTCGAGCACGCCGCAGGTCGAGCCGAGTTCGGGCGACTGCGCGCCGCCGACGCCGAGGAAACGCAGCGCGAGGCTCACGTCGGCATCTCCGCGACCGATCCATGCGCCATCGTCCCGTGGTACGCGGCGAGCATCGGATGCCAGAACGCGGCGTCGAAATCGGCGATGCGCAGCGCGCCGAGCTTGTCGAACGAACGCCGCAGCCGCGCGAGGTTGGCGCGCTGCCAGATCAGTTGCGGCTTGCGCAGGCGGCTGCGGTCGAAGTCGATGAGCCAGATCGCGCCGTCCGCATCGACGAGGATGTTGTGCGCGTTGAGATCGGCATGCCACGCGCCGAAAAGATGGAACCGCGCAAGCGTGGCGCCGACCGCACGCGCCAGCGCTTCGTCGAGCCGTTGCGATTCGATGCGCGAGGACAACGTCTGCGCGTCGGGCACGAGCCGCGTCATCAGGTCGGCGCGATAACGCAAACCGTCGCGCTGATAGCGCGCGGCAACCGGCGCGGGCACCGGCAAGCCGGCATCGGCGAGTGCGGCGAGCAGTCGAAATTCGCGGAACGAGCGCGTGCGCTTGCGGCCGCTCCACAGATACAAGTCGCGACTCAGCCGCGCAACGAAACCGCCGCGATGATAGTGACGCAACGCGCAGGCGCCGATCGGCGTGTCGACGAAGAGCGCACCGCCGCGGCCGCCATCGACCGCTTGCGCGCGCGCCTGCGCGAGCCAGTGCTCACGGTCGAGCCAGTCCGGCTGCGGTGATGGCGCGAGGCCTGCATCGAACAGGAGGGCGCCGTCTTGCGTCGATTGAACTTGCGCGTGGATCATTCGTCTGACAACTTGCGCCCGCGCACGGGCGCACGCATCCCCCAATGGTAACAATCGTCGCATGGATCCACTCGACAACGACGGCACGGCGCCTGCGTCGCTGTGCATTTTGCGCACGTCCGCGATCGGCGACGTCACCCACGTCGTGCCGCTGATGCGCACCGTGCAGGAAAAATGGCCCGGCACGCAGCTGACCTGGATCATCGGCAAGCTCGAACACAAGCTGCTCGGCGACCTGCCCGGCATCGAGTTCGTCGTCTTCGACAAGGGCGCCGGGCGCGCGGGCTTCCGCGATGTACGCGCGAAGCTCGCCGGCCGCCGCTTCGACGCGCTGCTGCACATGCAGGTCGCGCTGCGTTCGAACCTGCTCAGCCTCGCCGTGAAGGCGCCGCTGCGCATCGGCTACGACCGCGCGCGCTCGAAGGACCTGCACGGCCTGTTCGTGAATTGCCGCATTCCCGCGCGGCGCGGCGACCACGTGCTCGACGCGATGGGCAGCTTCCTCGAACCACTCGGCCTCACCCAGACGCACGTGCGCTGGGACATTCCGATTCCCGACGAGGCGCGCGCATTCGCGCAGCGCCACCTGCCCGGCGACGCGCCGACGCTGATCGTGTGCCCGGTATCGAGCCATCGCCTGCGCAACTGGCAACCGGAACGTTACGCGGCGGCGATCGACCATGCCGCGCTCGACCTCGGCTGGCGCGTCGCGCTCTGCGGCGGCCCTAGCGCGTTCGAGCGCGAATTCGGCGACGCGATCCTCGCGCGCACGCGCACGCGACCGCTCGACCTGATCGGCAAGGACACGCTCAAGCAACTGCTCGCGCTGCTCGAGCGCGCGAGCCTCGTGCTCTGCCCCGATTCCGGCCCGATGCACATGGCCAATGCGGTCGGCACGCCCGTGCTCGGCCTGCACGCGGCGAGCAATCCTGCGCGCTCGGGGCCATATTCGGATCGCCAATGGTGCGTGGATCGTTACGACGATGCCGCGCGCAAATTCCGCAAGAAACCCGCCGACGCGCTGGCCTGGGGCACCAAGCTCGAATATCCCGGCGTGATGGATCTCGTCAGCGTCGACGACGTAATCGAAAAACTCGACCGCTTCGCTGCGGTGCACGCCGCCGAGGCACGCTGACGCCGCGTCAGCTGCGGTAATCCTCGTAGGACTTTTCCTCGACCAGCGTCGAGCCGAGCTTCTCGTTGATCGTGCGCTTGACCGCCGCGCGTTCGTCGTTGCGGAAGTAAACCGAACGCGCGAGCTCGATGAATTCCGCGTCGAACGCCTGCGCTTTTTCCTTGACGCGGATGCGGTCCTCGATGTCCCACAAGGTCTCGTTGACCGCGCGCAACGCGGCGCGCTCGGCGGCGATGTCGGTGCGCGAGGCGGGATGCCCGGCCCACGTCGCGTCGAGCAGGTCGAGCTCGGTGCGCACGTTGGCGACCTTGGCCGCGTCGCGGATGCGCTCGGCCTTGATCTCGAGGATCGTGATCTTGTCGATGAGTTCGCCGTAGGAAACGGGCGTGGAAATCGTGCTCATGGCCGGCTCCTGAAACGCGAAAGGGGCCGCGTGGCCCCTTTGTTTTCTCAATTCGGCAACGGGGACGGAATTGCACCAGTCCGTCTCCATCGCCCACTTTCCACAAACAGGGAGGTTTCCAGGGAATCTAACGTCTCCAGACTCCCCTTTTCGGCGCAAAGTGACCCAAACACCGTGGCGGGTCGTACAAATCAGCCTTCTTCCACCGCACTGAAACGGGAAACGAACGAGGATGATGCAGGAACCAAACAGGGAAAGAAAGAGTGCCCAGACCGGCACTCTCTCTCCTGGCATTCTTTCCGCCCGATCCGACTAGCCGCTAAGCAACACGTAGATGTCCATGAAAATCCGGACGGTTCATTCGAATCCGTCCGAGAAGATCAGAT
>JAKPAN010000094.1 GCA_029779475.1 Pseudomonadota bacterium | reverse complement strand
CCGACGACATCAAGGCCAAGCTGCATGCCGCGCTCGGCCGGCTCGCCGGTCGTGGCGACGACGGCGCGGCGATCGTGCTGTCGGTGCAGTTGCCGGCCGCCGATGCCGGCCGTGCCGACCGCATTCTCGAAGCCTTCGTGCAGGACAACCTCGGGCAGATCGAAGCGGCGCTGCGCCGTACCCGCGACCGCTGACGCGCACACGGTTCGATGCCTGTCGATTCCCGGCCGCTGGTCGCGCATGTCGTCGACCGCTTCGACACCGGCGGGCTCGAGAACGGCGTCGTCAATCTCATCAACCACATGCCGGCGCAGGCTTATCGCCACGCCGTGGTCGCGCTGACCGAGGTCACCGATTTCCGCCGTCGCGTGCAGCGCGACGATGTCGAATTCATCTCGCTGCACAAGCCGCCCGGGCATGGCGTGTGGCTGTATCCGCGATTGCTGCAGCTGTTTCGCCGCATGCGCCCGGCGATCGTCCATACGCGCAACCTCGCCGCGCTCGAAGTCGCGGTACCGGCCCGGCTGGCTGGCGTGCCGGTGCGCGTGCACGGCGAGCACGGTCGCGACATCGAGGACCTGCACGGCACGAGCCGCCGCCATCAGTGGATGCGTCGCCTCTACACGCCCTTCGTGTCGCACTACTTCGCGCTGTCGCGCGACTTGCGCGACTACCTGGTCGACAAGGTGCATGTCGCGCCGCGGCGCGTCACCCAGGTCTACAACGGCGTCGATTGCGATCGCTTCCGTCCCGCCGAATCGCATGAACCGCCGATCGCCGGCTGCCCGTTCCAGCGCCAGCATCACTGGGTCGTCGGCACCGTCGGGCGCATGCAGACCGTGAAGGACCAGACCACGCTCGCCCGCGCGTTCATCCGTGCTGTCGAACTGGCGCCTGAGCTTCGTCCACGGCTGCGGCTCGTGATGGTCGGCGACGGCCCGCTGCGCGAGGCTTGTGCAGCATTGCTCGAAGCGTCCGGCGTGGCTGAATCGGTGTGGCTGCCGGGCGCCAGAAGCGATGTGGCAGAAGTCATGCGCGGCCTCGACTGCTTCGCCCTGC
>JAKPAN010000230.1 GCA_029779475.1 Pseudomonadota bacterium | reverse complement strand
GACATCCAGATCCTCCAACAGGATCGCGGCATCAAGCTCGAATTGACCAACGCGCCCGCGGAAGCGTTCGTCGACGGCCGCATCATCGCCGGCATCAACGAATTGCTGTTCGCCGTCGTGCGCGACATCGTCTACGTCGCCACCCAGATCGAAGCCGGCGCGTTCGATCTCGACGACTCGCACGGCATCACCCACGCCGTGTTCGAGATCCTGCGCAACGCGCGCGTGCTGCGCGCGAACGTCGACCCGAACCTCGTCGTCTGCTGGGGCGGCCATTCGATCGGCCGCGACGAATACGAGTACACCAAGAAAGTCGGCTACGAACTCGGCCTGCGCGCGTTCGACATCTGCACCGGCTGCGGCCCCGGCGCGATGAAGGGGCCGATGAAGGGCGCGACCATCGCGCACGCCAAGCAACGCCGCATCGACAACCGCTATATCGGCATCACCGAGCCCGGCATCATCGCCGCGGAATCGCCGAACCCGATCGTCAACAACCTCATCATCATGCCGGACATCGAGAAGCGGCTGGAGGCGTTCGTGCGCCTCGGCCACGCGATCATCGTGTTCCCCGGCGGCGTCGGCACGGCCGAGGAAATCCTCTACCTGCTCGGCATCCTGCTCAACCCGGCCAACGCGAGCCTGCCGTTCCCGCTGATCTTCACCGGGCCGCGCGAATCGGCCGCGTACTTCGAGCAGATCGACCGCTTCCTGCGCCTTTCGCTCGGCGACGACGCGGCAAGGCACTACTCGATCGTCGTCGACGACCCGCGCGAAGTCGCCCACCAGGTGCGCAAGGGCGTCGAACGCGTGCGCAGCTACCGGTTGGAAAACCAGGACGCGTTCTTCTTCAACTGGGCGCTGCACATCGAGCGCGAATTCCAGGTGCCGTTCCGCCCCACGCACGAGGCGATGGCCGCGCTCAATCTGCATCGCGACCAGCCGCCGCACCGCCTGGCCGCCGACTTGCGCCGCGCGTTCTCGGGCATCGTCGCCGGCAACGTCAAGGAAGAGGGCATCCGCGCGATCGAGAAGAACGGGCCGTTCGTCATCCATGGCGACCGCGACATCATGCGCGCGCTCGATGCGCTGCTTGCCAGCTTCGTCGAACAGCACCGCATGAAACTGCCGGGTGGCAGCCAGTACGTGCCGTGCTACCACGTCGAGACAGCCTGAGCCGCCCGCCGGGTACATTGGAAGGCTTGACGTGGGCCGGCGCTGCAAAGAAAATGCGCGGCTCGCCCGAATAGCTCAGCTGGTTAGAGCACTTGACTGTTAATCAGGGGGTCGTTGGTTCGAGTCCAACTTCGGGCGCCATTTGAAACAAGGGCTTGCAGTGATGCAGGCCCTTTTTCTTTGCCTGACATTTCGGCAGTCGTCTCGCATTCCAGCGAGGCGCGTTCCGCAGTCCCTTCAGCCTGCCGCATTCATGCAGGCCGTCGCATTGGCTGTCGTCGCGCTGCCGTAGCGCACGCGACCGCCCTGGCTGATGACGAGCGTCCGCGCATCCCCAGCGCCGCTGGCACGGTCGCAGACGGTCAAGGTCGCGTTGGTGCCGCGGGCGCTGCCATCGGGTTGGTAGTCGATGCGCAGGCGGCCATTGCTGCCGATGACGGCGACGCCGTCCGCGAGCGCTTGGCCGACTGATAGCGGCGCTTCGTCGCTGTCGAGTTCGCGGTTGTGGTTGGCGTCGAGGAACACGATCCAGCCGCGCTGCCATTGCGTCGTATCGCTGCAGGTGCGTTGATCCACGCTCGGGCAGACGACGACGTGCGTTCCGCGCCCGACGGCGGCGATGCGCGCTTCGTTGAGCGCGGCGGCGAGCTGGCTGCGCGCGGTCTGCGCCTGCGTCTTGCCGATGAGCTTGCCGAACGCCGGTGCGGCGATGCCGCAGAGGACGGCGATGACGGCGATGCAGATCAGCATTTCGATGAGCGTGAAGCCGCGGTTCGAATTCGTGTGCTGGAACATGACTCACCCGTGCGTCGGAAGGTGCGGCCATGATCGGCACGGCACACTTTTCCGGCGATGGCGGAGCGCAGCGCGCGCGTGTAGGAAAACGCCGCTTCGTCAGGCGCGAATCACGCGGTTGCATTCGCCGCCGCGGCCTATACTTTCGTTGGATTCCACGCGGAGAACGCAATGACGGAGCGTTTCCAGCTCGTGTCGCCCTATCGTCCGGCCGGCGACCAGCCGCCGGCGATCGATGCGCTCGTGCGCGGTTTCGAGGCCGGCGTCGCGCAGCAGACGCTGCTCGGCGTCACCGGCTCGGGCAAGACCTTCACGATCGCCAACGTGATCGAGCGGGTGCAGAAGCCGACGATCGTGATGGCGCCGAACAAGACGCTCGCCGCGCAGCTCTACGGCGAGTTCAAGGAGTTCTTCCCGCACAACGCGGTCGAGTATTTCGTCAGCTACTACGACTATTACCAGCCCGAGGCCTACGTGCCGTCGAGCGACACGTACATCGAGAAGGATTCCTCGATCAACGACCACATCGAGCAGATGCGGCTGGCGGCGACGAAGGCGTTGCTGTCGCGTCCGGATGCGCTGATCGTCGCGTCCGTGTCGGCGATCTACGGTCTCGGCGATCCGCAAGACTATCTCGCGATGCGCCTGATCCTCTCGCGCGGCGAGCACATGGATCAACGCAACCTGATCCGCCACCTGACCCAGTTGCAGTACACGCGCGGCGACATGGAACTGCGCCGCGGCAGTTACCGCGTGCGTGGCGAAGTCATCGACGTGTTCCCGGCGGAATCGGATATCGAGGCGTTGCGCATCGAATTGTTCGACGGCGAGATCGAGAATCTCTCGCTGTTCGATCCGCTCACCGGCGTCGTGCTGCGCAAGGTGCCGCGTTACGTCGTCTATCCGAAGACGCATTACGCGACGACGCGCGAGAGCACGCTCAACGCGATCGAGACGATCAAGGTCGAACTCAAGGATCGGCTCGAATACCTGTACGCGAACAACAAGCTTGTCGAAGCGCAGCGGCTCGAACAGCGCACGCGCTTCGATCTCGAGATGATGGCCGAGGTCGGCTACTGCAACGGCATCGAGAACTACTCGCGGCATCTCACGCGGCGCCAGCCGGGCGAGCCGCCGCCGACCTTGTTCGACTATTTGCCGGCGGACGCGCTGCTCGTCGTCGACGAATCGCACGTGACGATTCCGCAGATCGGCGCGATGTACAAGGGCGACCGCTCGCGCAAGGAAACGCTCGTCGAATTCGGTTTCCGCCTGCCGTCGGCGCTCGACAACCGGCCGCTCAAGTTCCACGAATGGGAAGAGCGCGCGCCGCGTTCGATCTTCGTCTCGGCGACGCCCGGGCCGTACGAAATCCAGAAGTCGCAGGGCAGTACCGTCGAACTCGTCGTGCGTCCTACTGGACTCATCGACCCGGTGGTCGAGGTGCGCCCCGCGCGCACGCAGGTCGACGACCTGCTCGGCGAGGCGAAGGAGCGCATCGCGCAGGGCGATCGCGTGCTCGTCACCACGCTGACCAAGCGCATGGCGGAAAACCTCACCGAATACCTTGAAGAACACGGCGTGCGCGTGCGCTACCTGCACTCGGACATCGAAACCGTCGAGCGCGTGGAAATCATCCGTGACCTTCGTCTGGGCAAATTCGACGTGCTCGTCGGCATCAACCTGCTGCGCGAAGGCCTCGACATGCCGGAGGTCTCGCTCGTCGCGATCCTCGACGCGGACAAGGAAGGTTTCCTGCGTTCGACCGGTTCGCTGATCCAGACCATCGGCCGCGCCGCGCGCAACTTGCGCGGCACGGCCATCCTTTATGCCGACACGGTGACGCGTTCGATGAAGGCCGCGATCGAGGAAACCGATCGCCGCCGCGCCAAGCAGATCGAATACAACCAAGCGCATGGCATCACGCCGACCTCGGTCGTGCGTCGCATCACCGATGTCATGGAAGGCGCGCGCGCCGATGTCGAAACGGAACGCTCGCGCGGCCGCGGACGTGGCGCGCCCGCGCGCAAGGTCGCCGAGCCTGCAGTCGACTATCGCGCGCTCACGCCCGAACAGGTCGCCGCGAAAATCAAGCAGCTCGAGACGCAGATGTACAAGCACGCGCAGGATCTCGAGTTCGAAGACGCCGCGCGCGTGCGCGACGAAATCCACAAGCTGCGCGAGCAAAGCCTCGCCGGCTGACACGTCACCGGTCAAAACCGCGACTGCGTCACACGGTTGTCGCAGGCGCGTCCTAGCCTGCGCGCCTCGCCCGCATCGTGCGCGGGTGGTCGATGTCGTTCCATGACGGTTGCGCCCCATCCCGCGTTGTCCGCGAATCTCGCCACGCCGACACAGGCGCCGGCGCAGCGCGACGACGCACCGATCGAACTCTCCACGCTGCGTTTGCCGACGCCGCCGGTTCCGCCCGATACCTGCGTCATCGATGTCGCGCAACTGTTCCTCGACGCGAATTACGCGGGCTTGCTGAGCCTGCCGATCGTCGCCGCCGACGGCGCGCCGGTCGGCATGATCAGCCGCTACGAACTCATGCGCGTGTTCCTGCAGCCGTACGGACGCGAGCTGTTCGGTCGCCGCCCGATTTCGGTGCTCATGAACCACGCGCCGCTCGTGCTTTCCGTTGAAACCAGCATCGGCGATGCGGCGCGCGCGATCGCTCAACACATCCGCAGCCCGATCACCGACGACTTCGTTCTCGTCGAGAATGGCCGTTACGTCGGCACCGCGCTCGTGCTCGACGTCTTGCGCGCGGTCGAAGGCCGTCTTGCTGACCGTTCGACCGAACTCGAACGAGCCTACGTGCGGCTGAAGTCCTCGCAGGCGCAGCTCGTGCAGTCGGAAAAGATGGCTTCGCTCGGCCAGATGGTCGCGGGGCTCGTGCACGAGATCAACACGCCGCTCGGTTACGTGCGCAACAACGTGGAGATGACGCGCGGTGTGCTCGCCGATGCTTCGCAGTTGATTGTCGCGCAGCAGGCCGCGCTCGACGCGCTGCTCGGCGGCGATGTCGTCGCCGACGCGCAGGCGCGCCTCGACGAAGTCGAAACGCTGCGTTTGCGCGTCGATCCGGCCGCGCTCGACGACACCGCCGCGCTGCTCGACGACACGTTGCACGGCGTTGGCCAGATCGGCGACCTCGTCATCAACCTCAAGGACTTCAGCCGCCTCGACCAGGCGGGCGCGCAGAAGGCCGACCTCAACCATCTCGTCGCCAGCGCGCTCAAGATCGCCAACCACATCCTGCGCAAGCGCGGCATCGAAGTCGTGCACCAGCCCGGTGAATTGCCGCCGGTGGAATGCGCGCCGGCGCAGATCAACCAAGTGCTGCTCAACCTGCTTACCAATGCCGCGCAGGCGATCGAGCACGAACGCGGACGCATCGTCGTCGCGACGCGCGCCGTCGAAGGCCGCGCGATGGTGCTGATTCAGGACAACGGCAAGGGCATCGCCGCCGAAAATCAGGCGCGCATCTTCGATCCGTTCTTCACGACCAAGCCGGTCGGCGAGGGCACCGGCATGGGCTTGGCGATCTCGCGCCAGATCATCGAACAGCATGGCGGCGCGATCCGCATGACGTCGAGCGTCGGGCAGGGCACGCGTTTCGTCGTCGTGCTGCCGTTGCGCGCGGTTGTGCGGGAGGCGGCATGAGCGACGCGTTGCCGTGCGTGCTTTTCGTCGACGACGAGGAGCGCATCCTGCGTTCGCTGCGCATGCTGTTCCGTGGGCGCGCCGAGATTCTTGCGACGACCTCGGGGCGCGAAGCGGTCGAACTCGTGCGCAGCCATCGCGTGCACGTCGTCGTCAGCGACCAGCGCATGCCGGGCATGACGGGTGTCGACGTGCTGCGCGAAGTCGCGGCGTGTTCGCCGCCGACGATGCGCATCCTGCTCACCGGCTACGCCGATCTCGACGCGATGACGGCGTCGGTCAACGAGGGCGAGATCTATCGCTTCGTCGAAAAGCCGTGGGACGCGCAGCGCCTGATCGCGACCGTCGAACAGGCGGCGCGCATCGCGATGGACGAGTTCGACGCGCAGGCATCGCGCGGCGCGGAGCCGATGGCCGCGAAACCCGCAGTGACCGCGGAGCGCGCGGCGGCGCACGTGCTCGTGCTCGACGAGGACGGCGCGATCGCGGCACAGGTGCGCGAATTGCTGCCGCCGGCGGTCGCCGTCACCCGTGCGGGCGACCTGGAATCCGCGCTGGAAGCGCTCGCCACGCAAAATGTCGCGGTGATGATCGCGCAGCTGTCCAGCGCCGACGGCGACGTCGCCGACGCGCTCAAGCAGCTCAAGCGCCTGCGGCCGGCGATGCTCGCGATCGTGCTGTCGTCGCTGCGCGACAGCCGCCTGCTGCTCGGGCTCATCAACGAAGGCCAGGTGTTCCGTTTCCTGTTGCAACCACCGCCGCGCGAGCTGCTGCGCCGCGCACTCATCGCGGCGCTGGAGCGTCACGAGGCGCTGCGCACGCAGACGCGTCTGCTGCGCCGGCACGACGTCGAAGCGCCTGCGCGCGCGCCTGCCGCGACGATTTCCGCGCGCGTGCTCGGCGCGTGGCGGCGCCTGCGCGAAGCGACTGTCGCGCGCATCGCGTGAATTTTGTTGTCCTGCGCCAAGTGCTGTGATACCTTGCGCGGCCCTTGCAGCCGGGTTGGTTGCAAGTCGGGCGGTTAGCTCAGCGGTAGAGCACTACCTTGACATGGTAGGGGTCACAGGTTCGATCCCTGTACCGCCCACCAACAATTCGGGAAACCCGTAGTTCGAAAGAACACGATCACCATGACGCGAACCTTCGACCACATCGACTGACACGTTCAAGGTATTCCCGTTTCGAGAAAAGGGCGCCTTGGCGCCCTTTTTCTTTGCCTGAGTACAAGACGCCATGATCGAGATCACCCTTCCCGACGGCAGCCGCAAGCAATTCGACAATCCGCCCAGCGTGGCCGAAGTCGCCGCTTCGATCGGCGCGGGCCTCGCCAAGGCGACGGTCGCCGGCGAAGTCGACGGCCGCCTCGTCGACGCGAGCGATCGCATCGACCACGACGCGAAACTGCGCATCATCACACCGAAGGATGCCGAAGGCGTCGAGATCATCCGCCATTCCAGCGCGCATCTCGTCGGCCACGCGGTCAAGCAGCTCTATCCCGACGCGAAGATGGTGATCGGTCCGGTCATCGACGAGGGTTTCTACTACGACATCTGGTATCCGCGTCCGTTCACGCCGGAAGACCTCACCGCGATCGAGCAGCGCATGCGCGAGCTCATCGACAAGGACTACGACGTCGTCAAGAAGGTGACGCCGCGCGACGAAGTCATCGCCGTGTTCACGGCGCGCGGCGAGGACTACAAGCTGCGCCTCGTCGAGGACATGCCCGACGAAAAGGCGATGGGCCTGTACTACCACGAAGAATACGTCGACATGTGCCGCGGCCCGCACGTGCCGAACACGCGTTTCCTCAAGGCGTTCAAGCTGACCCGCATTTCTGGCGCGTACTGGCGCGGCGACTCGAAGAACGAGCAGCTGCAGCGCGTCTACGGCACCGCCTGGGCCGACAAGAAGCAGCTCGACGCCTACATCCAGCGCATGGAAGAGGCCGACAAGCGCGACCATCGCAAGCTCGGCAAGCAGCTCGACCTGTTCCACCTGCAGGAAGAAGCGCCGGGCCTCGTGTTCTGGCATCCCAAGGGCTGGTCGATCTGGCAGGTCGTCGAACAGACCATGCGCAAGGTCTACCGCGACACCGGCTACGGCGAGGTGCGCTGCCCGCAGATCCTCGACGTCGAGCTGTGGAAGAAGTCCGGCCATTGGGACAACTACAAGGACAACATGTTCTTCACCGAGTCCGAGAAGCGGACTTACGCGGTGAAACCGATGAATTGCCCCGGCCACGTGCAGATCTTCAAGCAGGGCTTGCACAGCTACCGCGACCTGCCGATCCGCTACGGCGAGTTCGGCTCCTGCCATCGCAACGAACCGTCGGGTGCGCTGCACGGCATCCTGCGCGTGCGCGGCTTCACCCAGGACGACGGCCACATCTTCTGTACCGAAGACCAGATCGAGTCCGAGGTGACCGCGTTTCATCGCCAGGCGCTGGCGATCTACGAGAAGTTCGGCTTCAAGGACATCCAGATCAAGATCGCCCTGCGCCCGGAGCCGCGTCTCGGCGACGACGCGACCTGGGACAAGGCCGAGAACGCGCTGCGCAACGCGCTGCGCGGCGCTGGCGTCGAATGGCAGGAACTGCCCGGCGAGGGCGCGTTCTACGGCCCGAAGATCGAATACCACCTCAAGGACGCGATCGGCCGCACCTGGCAGCTCGGCACGATGCAGGTCGACTTCATGATGCCGGGGCGCCTCGGCGCCGAATACGTCGACGAGGATTCGGCGCGGCGCACGCCGGTCATGCTGCACCGGGCCATCGTCGGCTCGATGGAGCGCTTCATCGGCATCCTCATCGAGCACCACGCCGGCCTGTTCCCGGCCTGGCTGGCGCCGGTGCAGGCGGTGGTCATGAACATCACCGACGCGCAGGCGGATTTCGTGGCGGAAGTGGCGCAAACCCTTGTCGCGCAAGGTTTCCGCGTCGAGGCGGATTTGCGCAACGAGAAAATCGGCTATAAAATCCGCCAACACACGCTGGACAAGGTTCCGTATCTCCTGGTCGTGGGCGACCGGGAAAAGGATGCGGGGGCCGTTGCCGTGCGCACGCGCGCCGGTGAAGACCTCGGTTCGATGCCGATCGCCGACTTCGTGCAGCGTCTGAAGTCCGAATCGGGCGCGGGCTGAGCCTGCGCCGATCGGGTGCATTTCTCCTTGGAGGATTGAAATATCGCCATCGAAAGCAAGCCGAACCGCCGGAACCACGAGATCCGTGTCCCGCGCGTTCGCGTCATTGGTCCGGAAGGTGAGCAGGTCGGCATCCTGAGCCGCGACGAAGCACTGTCGATGGCGCAGGACGCGGGTCTCGACCTCGTCGAAATCCAGCCCAACGGCGACCCGCCGGTCTGCCGCATCATGGATTTCGGCAAGTTCAAGTTCGAGACGCAGAAGAAGGCGCACGCCGCCAAGAAAAAGCAGAAGCAGGTCGAGATCAAGGAACTCAAGTTCCGCCCGGTCACCGACGTCGGCGACTACCAGATCAAGATGCGCAATTTGCGCCGGTTCCTGGAAGAGGGCGACAAGGTCAAGATCACGATCCGCTTCCGCGGCCGCGAGATGTCGCATCAGGAGCTGGGCCGCGCGATGGTCGACAAGATCACCGCGGAGATCGCCGAGGAAGCGATCATCGAGCAGTTCCCGCGCATGGAAGGTCGCCTGATGGTGATGATGATCGCGCCGAAGAAGAAACAGCCGCAGTGAATTGAAAATGCGGTCAGGACGACCGCTTGGAGATCAGCCTGATCTTCGCGTTCGAGGACGAACGAAAAGGTACATGCAACACAGGAGCCGATCCGGGAATCCGGATCAAACAAGCCGGTACGAGCAGGACGGAAAGCGTGGCCCAGCCACCGCTCGAACCAGTCACGAAAACGAAGAAGGAAACAGCAATGCCCAAGATGAAGACCAATCGGGCCGCCGCCAAGCGGTTCCGCAAGACGGCTTCCGGCAAGTTCAAGTGCGGTCATGCGTTCAAGAGCCACATCCTGACGAAGAAGGCGACCAAGCGTAAGCGCAACTTGCGCGGTACCAACCATGTGCGGAAAGAAGACGCCGGTCGCGTCGCCCGCATGATGCCCTACGCGTAAGGAGAACGAACCATGGCACGAGTCAAGCGCGGCGTTATCGCCCATCGCCGTCACAAGAAGATCCTCGGCAAGGCCAAGGGTTACTACAACGCGCGTCGCAAGGTTTTCCGCGTCGCCAAGCAGGCCGTCACCAAGGCGCATCAGTACGCCTACATCGGCCGCAAGCAGAAGAAGCGCAATTTCCGCAACCTGTGGATCGTCCGCATCAACGCGGGCGCGCGCCAGTTCGGCCTGTCCTACAGCCGTTTCATCAACGGTCTGCTCAAGGCCGGCATCACGCTCGACCGCAAGGTGCTCGCGGACATCGCCGTCCACGACATCGCCGCGTTCGGCGCGCTGGCGGAGAAGGCGAAGGCCGCGCTCGGCGGCAAAGCGGCTTCCTGAAGTAAAGGCAGTCGCGTGACGCCCTGACCGGTGTTGCGCGCTGACGAAAAAGGGAAGGGCGCAGGTCCTTCCCTTTTTTTGTTGGACCGCCGTCATGGCGGTCACCCCGCGATCCATCGCTGGCGCGATGTCAAAAACTTCTCCCGGAAGTTTCTTGTTGGCGCGATACGCCGACGGAGGCAGAAACAAGGCATGAGCGACATCGAACAACTCGCCGCATCGGCACTGGCCGACATTGCGGCCGCGACGACGACCGCGGCGCTCGAAGACCTGCGCGTCGCCGTGCTCGGCAAATCCGGCACGTTGACCGCGCTGCTCAAGCAGCTCGGCGCGCTCGCGCCCGACGAACGCAAGCAGCGCGGCGCCGAAGTCAACGTGGCCAAGGAGCGCGTCGCCGAGGCGCTGTCCGCACGCAAGGAGCAACTCGACCGCGCCGAAACCGCGGCGCGCCTCGTCGCCGAGCGCGTCGACGTGACGCTGCCCGGCCGCAACGGCGATCGCGGCGGCCTGCACCCGATCACGCGCACGCTCGAGCGCATCAGCGCGATCTTCGCCCGGCTCGGCTACGACGTCGCCGACGGCCCCGAAGTCGAGGACGACTGGCACAACTTCGGCGCGCTCAACTTCCCGCCCGACCATCCGGCGCGGACGATGCACGACACGTTCTGGTTTCCCGATGGCCGCTTGCTTCGCACGCACACCTCGCCGGTGCAGATCCGCGCCGCCAAGAACCGCACGCCGCCGATCCGCGTGATCGCGCCGGGCAAGGTCTACCGCAGCGATTCGGACCAGACGCATTCGCCGATGTTCCATCAGGTCGAAGGCCTGCTCATCGACGAGACTTCGACGATGGCCGACCTCAAGGGCACGCTGCGCGAATTCCTGCGCGCGTTCTTCGACCGCGATTTCGAGATGCGCTTCAAGCCGACGTTCTTCCCGTTCGTCGAGCCCGGCGCCGACGTCGTCATCAAGTGGGAACTGCCCGACGGCGGCTCGCGCTGGCTCGAAGTGCTTGGCTGCGGCATGGTGCATCCGAACGTGCTGCGCAACTGCGGCATCGATCCGGAGCGCTACAGCGGCTTCGCCTTCGGCATGGGCGCCGAGCGCCTGGCCATGCTGCGCTACGGCGTCACCGACCTGCGCGCGTTCTTCGAGAACGACGTGCGTTTCCTGCGGCAGTTTGCATAACCATGAAGATTTCCGAGAACTGGCTGCGCGAACGCGTGGCCCTGAATGCGAGTCAGGACGCCCTGCTCGAACGCTTCGACATGATCGGCCACGAGGTCGAAAGCGTCGAACGCATCGGCGCGTCGCTCGATGGCGTCGTCGTCGCGCAGATCGTCTCGTGCGCGAAGCATCCGGAAGCGGATCGCCTGCAGGTGTGCGAAGTCGACGCCGGCAGCGAAAAGCTGCAGATCGTCTGCGGCGCGCCGAACGCGCGCGCCGGGCTCAAGGCGCCGCTCGCGAAGATCGGCGCGAAAGTCGGCGACATCACGATCAAGGCGGCGAAGCTGCGCGGCGTCGAATCCAGCGGCATGCTCTGCTCGGCGAAGGAACTCGGCCTCGACGCCGACGCGTCCGGCCTGCTCGAACTGCCGGCCGACGCGCCGGTCGGCACGCCGCTCGCGCAATATCTCGGCCTGCCCGACGCGGTCATCGATCTCGGCCTGACGCCGAACCGCGCCGACTGCCTTTCGCTCGAAGGCGTCGCGCTCGATGTCGCCGCCGCGTTCGATGCGCCGTTTGCGCCGCTCGTCATCGACGCCGTGCCAGCGCAGAACGCGCGCACGATCGCGGTCGAACTCAATGCGCCGGCCGATTGCCCGCGCTACTGCGGCCGCTTCATCGACGGCATCGACGCGGCCGCGCGCACGCCGTCGTGGATCGTCGAACGCCTGCGCCGCTGCGGCATGCGCCCGATCAGCCTGCTCGTCGACGTGACCAACTACGTCATGCTTGAACTCGGCCAGCCGCTGCACGCGTTCGACGCCGACACGCTCAAGGGGCCGATCGGCGTGCGCCGCGCACGCGCGGGCGAGACGCTCAAGCTGCTCGACGAACGCGAAGTCGCGCTCGACGACGGCTTCCTGCTCATCACCGACGCGGATCGTCCGGTCGCGCTGGCCGGTCTCATGGGCGGCTACGACACGCGCGTCACCACGCAGACGCGCAACGTGTTTCTCGAAGCCGCGCACTTCGCGCCCGCCGCGCTCGCGGGCCGTGCGCGCAAGCTCGGCATGCATACCGACGCAGCGCATCGTTTCGAGCGCGGCGTCGACGCGGAATTGCCGCGACGCGCGCTCGAACGTGCGACGAAGCTGATCCTCGATGCCGCCGGTGGCAGCGCCGGAGCGATCGTCGAAGCGCTCTCGCGCGAGCACTTGCCCGCACGCGAGGCCGTGGCACTGCGCCGCGCGCGCATCGAGCGCCTGCTGGGCATCGCCGTCGCCGATGCGGAAGTCGAACGCATCTTCGCTGCGCTCGACATGCGCGTGGAACGCACCACCGACGGCTGGCGCGTGACGCCGCCGAGCCGACGTTTCGATATCGCCATCGAGGAAGACCTCGTCGAGGAAGTCGCGCGCATCCACGGTTACGACCGCATTCCCGACCGCGCACCGGGCGGTGCGCTGGCGACGCCATCGCTGCGTGAGGATCGCGTCGGTCTTGCTGCGCTGCGCGACCTGCTCGTCGCGCGTGACTACTTCGAGGCGATCACGTTCGCCTTTGTTGCACCGGCGCAGCTCGCGCAGTGGCATCTCGGCGACGGCGCGCTCGCGCTTGCCAATCCGTTGTCGGCCGATCTTGCCGTCATGCGCACGAGCCTGCTGCCTGGCCTTGCCGCCGCGCTCGCCGCGAATCGACGCCGCCAGCAGGCGCGCGTGCGTCTGTTCGAAGTCGGCCGCGTGTTTGCGGCGAACGGCGCGGAAACGCTGCGCATCGCGGGCGTTGCCTGCGGCGCGGCGTTCGACGAGCAATGGGGCATCGCCAAGCGCGCGCTCGATTTCTTCGACGTGAAGGGCGACGTGCAATCGCTGCTCGCGTTGACCCATGCGCCCGAAACGTTCGCGTTCGCACCGGCGGCGCCGGCTTGGGCGCATCCGGGCCAATGCGCGGCGCTGACGCGCGGCGGTGTTGTCGTCGGTCACGTTGCCGCCGTCCATCCGGACGTGCGCAAGGCGCTCGACCTCGACGACGACGTTTATGCGTTCGAGCTCGATATCGAACCGTTGACCGCGCGCGAAGTGCCGAAGGCGCAAGCGTTGTCGCGCTTCCCGTCGGTGCGCCGCGACTTGTCGTTCGAACTGCCGGCCGAGGTGCCGTACGCCACCGTCGAGGCTTCGATTCGTGACGCGGTTGGCGAAACGCTGGCCGATGTCGTACTGTTCGACCGGTACGTCGGGGAGAAGCTCGGCGACAGCACAAAAAGTCTCGCCATCGGCTTGATTTTGCAGGATCGTTACCGCACGCTTACCGACGAGGATGCAGATCGCTGCACGAACCTCGCGGTTGCCGCATTGCAGTCGGCGTGCCGGGCAAAGTTGCGAGGGTAGAGATGGCACTCACGAAGGCTGAAATGGCCGAACGCCTGTTCACCGATGTCGGGCTGAACAAGCGCGAAGCCAAGGAATTCGTCGACGCTTTCTTTGAAGTGGTGCGTGACGCGCTTGAGAAAGGGGAGCAGGTGAAGCTGTCGGGTTTCGGCAATTTCGACCTGCGATTCAAGAACCAGCGCCCGGGACGCAATCCGAAGACCGGCGTGGAAATTCCGATTTCCGCGCGTCGGGTCGTGACGTTCCGTCCGGGGCAGAAACTGAAGGTCCGGGTAGAAGCCTATGCTGGATCAGGGCAGCAATAGCGAACTGCCGGTCATCCCGGCCAAACGCTATTTCACGATCGGCGAGGTCAGCGAGCTGTGCGCCGTCAAGCCGCATGTGCTGCGCTACTGGGAGCAGGAGTTCCCGAACCTCAAGCCGGTCAAGCGCCGGGGCAACCGTCGCTACTATCAGCGTCACGACGTGCTCATGATCCGCCAGATCCGTTCGCTGCTGTACGAACAGGGTTTCACGATCACCGGCGCACGCCAGCGGCTCGAAGGCTCGCAGGCGCGCGTGGAGTCGAGCATGTCCGCGCAGATCGTGCGTCAGGTGCGTATGGAGCTCGAGGAAGTGCTGCAGATCCTGCGGCGCTGATTTTCCGCTCGATTCGACCGCCGCCGCGGCGGTTGCACCTGCTACAATTCCGAGTCTGACCCGTCGGGGTATAGCGCAGCCTGGTAGCGCACTTGTCTGGGGGACAAGTGGTCGTCGGTTCAAATCCGGCTACCCCGACCAATTATTTATGAGGATCAATAGGTTGTGACGGTGTGAATTTTCCGCCTCCCTATTTCCTCCCTAAAACTTCCCTATCCGGCACCACGTGACGTCAGGCTGACGTCCCTCCAGTTCATCTCGGCGATGCCCGCGATTCAAGTAGGGCAGATCAGTCGGCGGGGCAGCCGGTCCCGTCCGTGAATGGGCAACAGACGAATACGGTGCGATCGCTCGTCATGGTCACCGTGGTGTTCGGGCTGGTGTCGTGGCCGGACACGTCCGTGAATCGCCAATAGCCACAGATGAACGCGCTCGAAGCCGGTTCCGCCGACAGCGGTACGACCGTACCTTGCGTGAACTGGGTGGGTGGGGGATTGATCGCCAGCGGTGCGCCGTCGACCGACACCTCGCACCAAGCGAGGTAGTTGTCGATCGTGAGCGTGGGGTTCTCGAAACCGTTCGCGAAAATCGTGTCGCTGGTTGCGGCTGCTCCGGACTCGTGCGCGGCGACATGAGTCCCGAAAGCCAGCAGGAGCGCTGCTGCAATGAGATCGTTGCGCTGCATGGCAATCCCTCGGTGGCCGAGCGACATCCGGCACCCTAGCAGCAATGTCATGGGTGGCCAAACGTGCGAGGACGCGTCGTTTACGCAAGGTTTCGGGTTGTGACCACGCGCCGCACGCCGTAGCATCTCCGGCTCCCTTTTTGACGAGCGACATTGCGTCGCCGCCCTCCCGCCGAATGACTGAACGCCGCACGTTGTATCCCGAGATCGAACCGTTCGACACGGGTTTCCTGCAGGTCTCGCCGCTGCATCGCATGTACTACGAGCAGTGCGGCAATCCGCGCGGAAAGCCGGTCGTGTTCCTGCATGGCGGGCCGGGTGCGGGATGCAACGAGAAGTCGCGGCGGTTTTTCGATCCGGCGCATTACCGCATCGTGCTGTTCGACCAGCGCGGTTGTGGTCGCTCGACGCCGCATGCGGAACTCGCCGACAACACGACCTGGCATCTCGTGCAGGACATCGAGACGCTGCGCGAACATCTGGGCATCGATCGCTGGCAGGTGTTCGGCGGGTCGTGGGGTTCGACGCTCGCGCTTGCGTACGCGCAGGCGCATCCCGCGCGCGTAAGCGAACTCGTGCTGCGCGGCATCTTCATGCTGCGTCGCTGGGAGCTGGAGTGGTTCTACCAGAAGGGCTGCGACGCGATCTTCCCGGATGTGTGGGAGGAATATCTGCGGCCGATTCCACTCGTCGAGCGCGGCGACTTGATGAGCGCGTACCACCGCCGTCTGACCAGCCTGGATGCGAACGTCCGCGTCGAAGCCGCGCGCGCGTGGTCGACGTGGGAGGGCGCGACGAGTTTCCTGTTCCAGGATGCCTCGCACATCGCGTCGAGCGGCGAGGACGAGTTCGCGCTCGCCTTCGCGCGCATCGAGAACCACTACTTCGTCAACGGCGGCTTCTTCGATGCCGACGACCAGCTGCTGCGCGACGTGCCGCGCATCCGCGCGATTCCCGCGGTCATCGTGCAGGGGCGCTACGACGTGGTCTGCCCCCTGCGCAGCGCGTGGGATCTGCATCGCGCATGGCCCGAGGCCGATCTGCGCATCGTCGCCGACGCCGGCCATTCGGCGCTGGAGCCGGGCATCACGCACGAACTGGTCGAAGCGACCGATCGCTTCCGCTGAACCCGCGTCAGTCGAAGCCATCGGCGAAGATGTGTTCGTCGTATTCGAATGCGCCGATGTCGGCGCGCAAGCCGACGACACGCGCGCGGCCGCGCTGATCGATCGTCTCGCCGTTGGCGGTGCCCCGATCGATGGCGCACGATGTGCCGACCAGTGCATGCGTCGGCGTCGGCCCTCCGTTGTTGCCCAGCGCACGCAGTTGCGGCGCGCAATTCAACGTGTCGGCGGGCACGGTGATGCCTGAAGCCGAACGCCGGATCAGGTCGTGGTTGCCGTCGATGGTCCAATTTGCATTGGAAGCCATGTTTTCCTCGTATTTCCCGGCGTAATTTCCGCCGATGATCGTGCTGACCATCGTGGTGTACTGATATTGGGGGGAGCTGCCGATGCGCAGGAAGATGCCGCCGCCGTCGCCGGCCTTGCTCGACCTGTTGTTGGTCACCGTGCTGTTTCGCATGTCCAGCGCGGCATGGCTGCCGACGTAGATGCCGCCACCGAAGGCGTTGATGCCACCGGTGTTTTGCACGGCGTTTCCGGAGATCGTGCTGTTGCGGACGGGGAGCACGCCCGCATTCACGAAAATGCCGCCGCCTGAATGGGCTTGGTTGTTCGAAATCGTGCTGCGGTCAATGCTCCGCGAATATTTGCCGTGGAAAGCGATGCCGCCGCCGCGGTTGGCGGTGTTGCCGCTCACCACGCTGTCGATCACCGTCAGTTCGTCGCCGAAAATGCCGCCGCCATCGCCGGATGCCGTATTTCCGGTGATGAGACAACCGCTCACGATGATCCTGCCCGTCGAGGTGATGCCGCCGCCGTTTTGGCCTTGACCTCCGGTGATTTCGAGATTCCGGAAGGTCACGGAGCCCGAATGGGAGCCCACCACGAAGATCGGATTGGGCAACGCGCCGGCCGTGTGCTTGATCGTCGTCCTCCCGCCTGGCGCCGTGCCCACGATCTGCATCGGGGCATTGGCATTGAGCGGCCCCTGTACCAGTTCGATACGCGCATAGGGAATGGCGAGCGTCGTGCCCGGATTGAGTACAGCGGTGCCGCAGTCCGTATCGGCCACGCTGATGCCGATGGCTGCCCGCAGGGCTTCGCGCAGCGAGCATTTGCCCGAGATGTGCAGGTCGCCAGGCTGAGTCACCGTGACGGTGTCGGCGCCCCATACGCTTTCCGGAGCGGCCAGGGCGAGCGCGATCGCAGCAGCAAGAAGGCGATTGCGCGAGGAGACAAAGGCAGGGCGCACGGCACGGACTCCGTTGTAGGACGTTCGTTACCGGACACGAGAAATCGCGGCGTGACCTGACATCGACCTCGGATCAGGATGTTCCAGACAAGAAAAAGGCCCGCTTGCGCGGGCCTTCGGGATGCGAGTTGCGCTTGTGGCGCTCAGTGCGCCGGCGCGGCCGCAGCCGAGTCGCTCTTGAGGCAGGTGCTCATGAACGTCTTGCGATCGGCGCCCTTGAGCTTCTTGGTCTTGGCTTCGGTGCTGCAGGTCGTCATTTTTTCCTGCTGCGTCTGCTTGGCGCTGGCCGGCGCCGCGGCGGTTTCGCCCTTGAGGCAGGAGCTCATGAAGGTCTTGCGTTCCGCGCCGGCGAGCGCTTTGGTCTTGGCCTGCGCGTTGCAGTCGACCATGCGCTGCTGCTGCGGGGTCAGCGTCTTGGTGGTTTTGGCGGCGTCCTGCGCGAATGCGGAGACGGAAGCAACGGACAGCGTGAAAGCCAGGGCCAGCATCGACGTCTTGAGAAGCATGTGGAAATCCCTCCGGTTGAATGAGCCGCTGCCACTGCGGCATCGGTGCGGCGCAGTCTACGCCGGCGCCGAAAAGGCGCCAGTCGCCGTTGATGGATTTTCACGTCAGCGTTGGCGCCGATTCAGACGCGGCGATTGCCGCGGCGCCATGTAGGAAAATGGCGACGCATGCACGCGTCGTCGGACGCCTGCGCGTGCAGGCGTCCGTTGCGAAGCGGCTTCAGGCCGCCTGCGCTTGCTGCTTGCGCGGGCCTTCGACGAGCGCGCGGCGCACGCCTTCGACGATCAGGTCGACTTCGGCCGACGTCGCCGCGAAGTGCGGTGTGAAGCGCAGCGAATTTGCACCGCCGTGGATGACGCCGTAGCCGTGCTCGCGCATCCATTCTTCGGTACTGCCGCCGCCGTAGCACTTGAAGTCGGCCGCGAGTTCGCACGAGAACAGCAGGCCCGTGCCCTGCACCTTGGTGATGTAACCGGGCAGTTCCGCCTTGAGCTGGTTGAGCTTGGCGACGAACTCGGCGCCGCGCGCGCGGATGTTCTCGCGCAGTTCGGGCGTGAGCGTCTTGAGCACGGCGAGCGCGACGTCGAGCGCGCGCGGATTGGCCGTCAT
>JAKPAN010000073.1 GCA_029779475.1 Pseudomonadota bacterium | reverse complement strand
ATCGCGAGCCAGACGAGCGTCGCACCGACGCGCTTGCGCTGCATTTCGAGCATCGCGAAGCCGTAGGTGATCGACGACAGCAGCAGCAGCGACGTGTTGAGCGCGACCAGCGGCAACTCGAACAAATGCGCGCCGCCCGATCCACCCGCGTAGCTGCGGCCGAGCACGCCGTAGGTCGCGAACAGGCAGGCGAAGATGAGGCAGTCGCTCATCAGGTACAGCCAGAAGCCGAGCAGCGTCCCGTTTTCGGGATGATGGTCGGCCTTGGCCAGGAATGGCGCGGTGCGCTCGCCGCTCGGCGAAACGACGGGCAGGGCGAGATCAGACATGGGCGGCGGCCAGGGCTTGGGTGCGGGCGTCTTCCGTGCGCACGACGTCCTCCGCGGGGATGTGGAAGTCGCGCCGGTAGTTGAACGTGTGCACGATCACGGCGACGAGCATCGCCGCGAACGACACGCCGACGACGAGCCACATGTGCCAGATCAACGCGAAGCCGCACAGCGCGCACAGCGCGGCGATGATGAAACCCGCGCCCGTGTTCTTCGGCATGTGGATGGCGGCGAAACCCGTGGTCGGACGCTCGTATCCGCGGCGCTTCATGTCGTACCAGGCATCGGTGTCGTGTACGCGCGGCGTGAACGCGAAGTTGTAATCCGGCGGCGGCGACGACGTCGACCATTCCAGCGTGCGGCCGTCCCACGGATCGCCGCTGACGTCGCGCAGTTCGTCGCGCTTGCGCCAGCTCACGTAGAACTGGATCAGCATGCAGACGATGCCGCACAGGATCAGCACCGCGCCGACGAGGGCGATGACGAACCAGATTTGCAGCGAGGGATCGTCGAAGTGGCTCAGGCGTCGCGTCACGCCCATGAAGCCGAGCACGTACAGCGGTGCGAAGGCGAGCACGAAGCCGACCAGCCAGAACCAGAACGAGCACTTGCCCCAGAACGGATCGAGGCGGAAGCCGAGCGCCTTCGGCGCCCAATAGTTGATCGCCGCAAACAGACCGAACAGCACGCCGCCGATGATCACGTTGTGGAAATGCGCAATGAGGAACAGGCTGTTGTGCAGCACGAAATCGGCCGGCGGCACGGCGAGCATGACGCCGGTCATGCCGCCGATCACGAAGGTCGTCATGAAACCGAGCGTCCACAGCATCGGCACTTCGAAGCGGATGCGGCCGCGGTACATCGTGAACAACCAGTTGAAGATCTTCGCGCCGGTCGGGATCGAGATGATCATCGTCGTGATGCCGAAGAACGAATTCACGCTCGCGCCCGAACCCATCGTGAAGAAATGATGCAGCCAGACGAGGTACGAGAGGATCGTGATGACGATGGTCGCGTAAACCATCGAGGTATAGCCGAACAGGCGCTTGCCGGTGAAGGTCGGGACGATTTCCGAGAACGCGCCGAACAGCGGCAAAATGAGGATGTAAACCTCCGGATGGCCCCAGATCCAGATGAGGTTGATGTACATCATCGCGTTGCCGCCGCCGTCATTCGTGAAGAAATGCGTGCCGGCGTAGCGGTCGAGCGAGAGCAGGGCGAGCACGGCGGTCAGCACCGGGAACGCGGCGACGATGAGCACGTTCGTGCACAACGCCGTCCAGGTGAACACCGGCATCTTCATGAGGCTCATGCCCGGCGCGCGCATCTTGACGATGGTGACGACGAGGTTGACGCCGGACAGGAGCGTCCCGACGCCCGCGATCTGCAACGCCCAGATGTAGTAGTCCATGCCGACGTCGGGGCTGTAGTCGATGCCCGACAACGGCGGGTAGGCGAGCCAACCCGTCCTGGCGAATTCGCCGATGAACAACGACGCCATGACGAGCATCGCGCCGAACGTCGTCATCCAGAAGCTGAAGTTGTTGAGGAACGGGAACGCGACGTCGCGCGCGCCGATCTGCAGCGGCACGAGGTAGTTCATGAGCCCCGTCACGAGCGGCATCGCGACGAAGAAGATCATGATCACGCCGTGCGCGGTGAAGATCTGGTCGTAGTGCTCGGGCGGCAGGTACCCGACGTTGTCGCCGAACGACATCGCCTGTTGCAGGCGCATCATCAACGCATCGGCGAAGCCGCGCAGCAGCATGACCAAGCCGAGCACCATGTACATGATGCCGATCTTCTTGTGGTCGATGCTCGTGAACCAGTCGTGCCAGAGCGTGCCCCACAAGCGGTAATACGTGATTGCACCCAGCAGCGCGGCGCCGAGCACGGCGACGACGACGAAAGTGCCGAGCACGATCGGCACGTGCAGCGGTAGCGCGTCCCAGCTCAGGCGGCCGAAGACGAGTTGCGAAAAGCTCATGGGAGCGATCTCATTTGAATCGGGGACATCGCGCGATCATTCCGTGGCGTGGTGATGCGCGGCGGCGCCGTTGGCGTGCATGTCGTGCATCATCGTCTGGTTCATGCACGTCGTGCCGGGCGCGACGCAGCGGTTGAGGATCGCGTCGAACAAGCCGGCATCGATTTGGCCGTAGAAGGCGACGGGCGCCTTCTCGCTCGGTATTTCCAGTTGCAGGTAGGCAGGGCGATCGAGTGGAGCCGGATGCGCGCGCGCCTGCGCCACCCATTGTTCGAATCCTGCTTCGTCGACGCCGCGGAACGCGAAGCGCATGTGCGAGAAACCGGCGCCGCTATAGTTGGCCGAAAAACCTTCGTAGGTGCCTGCCTTGTTGACGACGGCGTGCAGCTGCGTCTGCATGCCCGGCATCGCGTAGACCTGTCCGGCCACGGCGGGAATGAAGAACGAATTCATGACCGACGAGGCGGTGATGTTGAAGCGGATCGGCCGATCCACAGGCGCGGCTGCTTCATTGACGGTCGCGATACCCTGCTCGGGATAGATGAACAGCCATTTCCAGTCGAGTGCGACGACGTCGACGACGAGCGGCTTCACGTCCGAGGCGACCGCACGGCCCCTGTCGATGCGATCGAGCGGACGATAAGGATCGAGCGTGTGCGTGCTGATCCACGTGATCGCGCCGAGCGCGATGATGATGAGCAGCGGCACCATCCAGATGACGAGTTCGAGCTGCGTGGAATGATCCCATTCCGGCGTATAGGTTGCGGCGCGGTTCGACTGGCGATAGCGCCAGGCGACGAGCCCGGTCAGCGCGAGCACCGGCACGATGATGAGCAGCATGAGCAGCGTCGAATGGACGATGAGGCTGCCCTGCTGGCGCGCGATGTCGCCGGAGGCATTGAAGACGACGGTGCCACAGCCCGCCAGCATCAGAGCACTGACGAAGACGGCGGCTCGCCGCAGGAAACGGAAGAGGGGCATGCGCGTCGGCGCAGTCCGCATGGCGGAGGTAAGCTCGCATCTCATCCGGACAATGTAGTCGTCCCCCGTGACGGCTGCGATTGGACGTTTTGTCCTATAGGCAAAGCCGGCGTCCGGTGCGACCCTGCCTGATGCGCAAAGCCGGGAATCCCGGCACGGATACCGCCATGTCGAGATCTTCCACTTCTTCCTTTGACGACGTGCCCGCGTTGCCGCCGCTGATCGGCGATGCGCCGGGCGCGCACAACGCCGCCGACGTCACGCCCGGCGATATCGCCGTCGGCGTCGTCATCGGCCGTGCTTCGGAATATTTCGACTTCTTCGTCTACGGCATCGCCTCTGTACTGGTGTTTCCGGCGTTGTTCTTCCCGTCGCTGTCGCGATTGGAAGGCACGTTGTATTCGTTTTTGATCTTCTCGTTCGCGTTCGTCGCGCGGCCGCTCGGCACGATGCTGTCGATGGCGGTGCAGCGCCGCTGGGGCCGCGGCGCCAAGCTCACGATCGCGTTGTTCCTGCTCGGCACGGCGACGGTGTGCATCGCGTTCTTGCCCGGCTACGAAACGGCTGGGCGATTGTCGATCGCGCTGCTCGCGTTCCTGCGCATCGCCCAGGGCATCGCGCTCGGCGGCACCTGGGACGGTTTGCCGTCGCTGCTCGCGCTGAACGCGCCGAAGGGTCGCCGCGGCTGGTACGCAATGCTCGGCCAGCTCGGTGCGCCGCTCGGTTTCATCGTCGCTACCGGCCTGTTCGCGTATCTGTACGCGAGCCTGTCCTACGAGGAATTCCTCGCCTGGGGCTGGCGCTATGCGTTCTTCGTCGCGTTCGCGATCAACGTCGTCGCGCTGTTCGCGCGGTTGCGCCTTGTCGTCGCGCCCGAGTACGAGCAACTCCTGCACAAGGGCGAGCTCGAGCCGAGCAGCGTGGTCGAGTTGGTCAAGGCACACGGCGCGAATCCGTGGATCGGCGCGTTCGCCGCTTTGGCGAGCTACGCGCTGTTCCACATGGTCACGGTGTTTCCGCTGTCGTGGATTCAGTTGTATTCGGATCAGTCGATCACGCAATTCCTCATCGTGCAGATCGTCGGCGGCGTGCTCGCCGCGATCGGCATCGTCGCTTCGGGCTGGATCGCCGATCGCGCCGGCCGCCGCCGCACGCTTGGTTCGCTCGCGGTACTCATCGCGGTGTTCAGCGGATTCGCGCCGACCCTGCTTGCAGGCGGCAAGCTTGGGCAGGACGTCTTCATCCTCGTCGGTTTCATCCTGCTCGGCCTGTCCTACGGCCAGTCGTCGGGTACGGTGACCTCGAACTTCAGTGCGCGCTATCGCTACACCGGCGCGGCGGTCACGGCCGACCTCGCTTGGCTCATCGGCGCGGCGTTCGCGCCATTGGTCGCGCTCGGCCTGTCCGCGAAGTTCGGCCTCGGCTACGTCAGTGTTTATCTGCTCTCGGGCGCGGCCTGCACGCTGGCCGCGCTCAAGATCAACCAGGCGATCGAAGCACGCCACGCGTGAGTGCGTGCGCGTCCCTGCGCGCAAAGCACGAGACGATTACATCGTGTGCGCCGATGCCGGCAGCACGCCGAACGCGCCGAGCGCTATCCAGATCGCCATCGCGATCATCATCAGGTTTTCGGTCAACGAGACGAAACCGAGCGGCACGTTGCTCGAGCCGCCTACGCAGGCGCATTTGAGTTCGCGCCGGTCGACATAGACGGCCTTGAACACCGACACCGCGCCGATCGTGCCGATGAACAGCGCGATCGGAACAGACAGCCACGTGAGCGCGCCCGCGATCATCAAGATGCCGGCCGCGCCTTCGGCGAACGGATAGATGTACGAATACGGCACCCAACGCCTCGCCAGCAGGTCGTAGTTGAGGAACATCGTCGCGAACGTCTCGACATTCTGCAGCTTGAGCAGCGCGAGCACGCTCATGCTGAAGGCGATGAACCACTCGACCGCGCGCAACGTGAAAGGCGTGCCATGCACGGCGTAGCTTGCCGCGAACGCCATCAGCAACGTCATCGCGAACAACGTGGCCACGGGGCGATAACTCGTCGCGCCCGGCGTGGCGACGGGCTTGCCGAGATGGCGGCGCAAGTCGTCGTGGCCGCCGATGCGCTCGCCGTCAATGAACACCTGCGGCGTCGTCTTCACGCCATGCTCGGCCTTGAACGCGTCGACCATTTCGCGCGAGGTCAGCCAGTGGTCATCGACGTCATATCCCGCGCGTTGCAGCAGATCCTTCGCCTTCAGGCCGTAGGGACAGACATGCTTGCCCATGACCATGCGATACAGGATCGCGCGCTTGCGATGGTTCGTGTTCATGTTTGCTCCGGGGCTTGCGTTGGAATGACGCTATCCTAAAATCCGTACCATGGTACGGAGTCAAGCATGAACCTCACGATCGCGAAATTCGCCGAAGCGGGCGAGGTCGGCGTCGAAACCGTGCGTTTCTACCAGTGCAAGGGCCTGCTCGAAACGCCGGGCAAGGGCGACGGCATCCGCCGCTATGGCGACGCAGATCTGCGCCGACTGCGCTTCATCCGCATGGCGCAGCGCGCCGGATTCACGCTCGAGGAAATCCGCGAACTGCTCGCGCTGGACTCGGGCCGCGACCACCGCCGTGCGCGCGAACTTGCCCGCGCGAGGATCGCCAAGCTCGACGAGCAGATCGCGCAAATGCAGCAGGCACGCGGTTATCTGCAAAAACTCGCGCGGCAGTGCAGTGCCTCCGCATCCGGAAAATGCCCGATCCTGGCGTCGTTCGACGGCTGAACCGCGGCCTTCGCTCAGGCGCCGGCGCGGCGCAGCGGCAGGAAGCGCGGATTGCGCAGCAGCGCCGCGGACACCAGCGAAACAAGCACGCCGACCGGGAAGATTTCGGCGAACGTCATCGACAGCCGGTACGGCGCTTTCGCGTAGTCCTGCTTGAACTGCTCCATGTCGGCGATGAACTTGACGAGTGCATCGCCGCTGAGTCCCTGCGCCTTCTGCTGTTCGATCAAATGCCGGGTGTATTCGCCCGCGAAATCCATGCCGGTGAATGCCTGGGTGGCCTCCCAGGTCAGGGAATAGACGACGCCAGCCACGACACTGATGCCGAGCCCGAGGCCCAGCGCAGGCAGGAAACGGATCACGCCGCCGAGATCCTGGTCGCGGTGTTTCTTGATCGCGATGAAGACGGCGCTGAGCCCGACCAGCATGCTCGCGTAACCGATGAGCATGCCCCAGGACGACATGCCGTGATCCGACATCACGACCATGCCGGACAGGAAACCGCCGACGATCAGGCCGGCGACGAGGCCGTAGGACAGGATCTTGCGCAACATGGGTTTTTCTCCGTCGGGTTGGGTGCTGCTATTGGCGGTAGGCGAGGGCGATCCGGCAATCGTCCGAAAGGGTGATTCGGCTCGAATCACCCGCTTTTCGCACCTTTCACGGCACGATGCCGAATTCGCGTGCCTTCGCGATCGCGTCCGTGCGTCGCCGGGCTTCCAGTTTCTCGAACAGGCGCGCGACGTGCGTCTTGACGGTATTGGGCGATACGTCGAGCCGCCGCGCGATCTCCTTGTTCGAATGGCCTGCGGCGAGTTCATGTAGCACTTCCAGCTCGCGCGCGCTGATGCCAAGGGTGGCCAACACCTTGGGATTGCCGTCGAACGACGGCGGGCGCGTCGCGCCCATCACGCGCATGCCGATGTAGATGCCGAGCGCGAGGAAGGCCGCGGCGACGAGAAAGACGTAGACCTCGCCCGAATACAGATGCGCAACGCGTTGGTAGTCGAGCCATTGCAGCGCGAGCGTGCCGGCGGCGAGGAACAAGCCGTAGACGACGAGATTGCGCCACATCGCAGCAGATGGAGTCATGAATGTTGGTCGTGCCCGTCATCGCCGGCGAGTTGGCTGCCGATACCAAGGCCGGCGCCCGCGCCAAGACCCGCGCCCATGCCGCCCCCCATTCCGCCCCCCATTCCGCCGCCGCCTCCACGGCCACCCCCTTTGCCGTCGCCGCCGCCTTCGCCACCCTTGCCGCGACCGCCGCCGCTCCCGCTGCCGGGCCGGGTTGGACCTTGCTGGGGCATGTGCAGGTTGCCGGGCACCGGGTCGAGGTCGAGCGCCTCGCGGACGAAGTCGCGCAGCGAGACGACGAGTTCATGCGTATGGATGGCGCGGCCCTCGACGAGTTCATTCGCGGCGGCAGTGGCGAGGCGCACCTGTTGCTCGGTACCGAGCAGGATGATGTCCGACAGCGCCGCTTCGACCGCATCGCGCATGCGTCGCGCGCGGTCGCTGCCGCCGGGCAGTTCGATGCCAGCGTCGGCGCCGGTTTCCGCGTGGCGTTTGCGCAGGTCGCGCAGATGCGTCGGATCGACGGACAGGTCGCCCGTGAACGAGCCGCCCAGCGTCTTGTACGCGGCGATGAGCGCGCGCAGGCGTTCGTTGATCTGCCGGTTTTCGCGCTCGCGGCGTTGCTGGATCGTCTGCATCGCAATGAGGCGGATGCCGACGCCGAGCAGCGTGACGATGGCGAGACCGACCAGCGTCGAAAGCAGGGCGTGCCAGTCGCTGAAGTCGAGGTTGCGCATGCGGATCTCCCGCGAATCCGGCGGACACTATACCGAGGCGTTGGCCGTTCGCGGATGCGCGATGCCGCAAGACGCGCGAACGCACGTCCGGATTCGCGGGGGCCGAAAAAGCGAAGGAACCGGCGCACGGAGGGAGCGGCCGGTTCCTTCGATCATCGCGCCGTGGGAGAGATACGGCGCGGCGATTCGACGTGGGCCGGTTACGCGGCCTTGGCTTCCGTCTCCGGCGCGGAGGTGCGGATCAGGTAGTCGAACGCGCTGAGCGCGGCCTTCGAGCCTTCGCCCATCGCGATGACGATCTGCTTGTACGGCACCGTCGTGCAGTCGCCTGCCGCGAACACGCCCGCAACCGAGGTTTCGCCGCGCGCGTTGACTTCGATCTCGCCGCGGTTGCTGAGCTTGACCGTGCCCTTGAGCCATTCCGTGTTCGGCAGCAGGCCGATCTGCACGAAGATGCCTTCGAGGTCGATGCGATGCATCTCGCCGCCGTGGCGGTCCTTGTAGACGAGGCCGTTGACCTTCTGGCCGTCGCCAGTGACTTCGGTCGTCTGCGCGGAAACGACCACCTCCACGTTCGACAGGCTGCGCAGCTTGCGTTGCAGGATTTCGTCCGCCCGCAACTGCGCGTCGAACTCGATCAGCGTGACATGGCTGACGATGCCGGCGAGGTCGATCGCCGCTTCCACGCCGGAGTTGCCGCCGCCGATCACCGCGACGCGTTTGCCCTTGAACAGCGGGCCGTCGCAGTGCGGGCAGTAGGCCACGCCCTTGTTGCGGTATTCGTTTTCGCCGGGCACGTTCATCTGCCGCCAGCGCGCGCCAGTCGAGAGGACCACGCTCTTCGATTTCAGCGATGCGCCGCTGGCGAGCTTGACCTCGATGAAGCCGTCGCCCGGGATCAGCTGTTCGGCGCGCTGCACGTTCATGATGTCGACCTCGTACTCGCGCACGTGCTGCTCGAGCGCGGTCGCGAGCTTCGGGCCTTCCGTATGCGCCACCGAGATGAAATTCTCGATCGCAAGCGTGTCGAGCACCTGGCCGCCGAAGCGTTCGGAGACGACGCCGGTGTTGATGCCCTTGCGCGCGGCATAGATTGCCGCGGCCGCGCCGGCCGGGCCGCCACCGACGACGAGCACGTCGAACAGGGGCTTGGCGTTGATCTTTTCCGCCTCGCGCGCGGCCGTGCCGGTGTCGAGCTTGGCGACGATTTCGGCGAGGCCCATGCGGCCTTGGCCGAACGCTTCGCCGTTGAGGTACACGGAGGGCACGGCCATCACCTGACGCCGTTCGACTTCGTCCTGGAACGCGGCGCCGTCGATGGCGACGTGACGGATGCGCGGATTGAGCGTCGCCATCAGGTTGAGCGCCTGCACGACATCCGGGCAGTTCTGGCACGACTGCGAATAGTACGTCTCGAACGTGTAGTCGCCGTCGAGATGGCGGACCTGTTCGAGCAGATCCGCATCTTCCTTGGCCGGATGGCCGCCGACCCACAGCAGGGCGAGCACGAGCGAGGTGAATTCGTGGCCGAGCGGAAGGCCGGCAAAGCGCAGGTGCACGCCGCCATCGGGACGCGCGATCGCGAACGACGGGCGGCGAACTTCGGGATCGGCGTCGTCGACGATCGTGATCTTGTCCGACTGTGCGGCGATGTCATCCAGCAGTTCGCGCATGTCGCGTGCGACCTCGCTGTCGTCGAGCGCGGCGACGAGCTGGATCGGACGCGTCAGGCGTTCGAGATAGGCTTTGAGCTGGGTCTTGAGGGCGTCATCCAACATGATGTCGTTCTCCACTTTCGGGCAAAGGGTCACCGTCCGCGCAAAGGCAGAGGGCTCGGGATGGGAAGCAGACCGCAAGCCGTCGCGACGGATTCCGGTCTGCCGCCACGGCCTTCCCGGAAACTCCGGGAAGGCGTTGCGACAGGGTGAAACTCAGATCTTGCCGACGAGATCGAGCGACGGCGCGATCGTCTTGTTGCCTTCCTTCCACTTCGCCGGGCAGACCTCGCCCGGATGGCTGGCGACGTACTGCGCGGCCTTGAGCTTGCGCAGCGTCTCGGTCACGTCGCGCGCGATCGCGTTGTCGTGGATTTCCAGCGTCTTGATGACGCCGTCCGGATTGATGATGAAGGTGCCGCGCAGCGCGAGGCCTTCTTCCGGGATAAGCACGTCGAACGCCTTGGCGAGCGCATGCGTCGGATCGCCGACGAGAGGGAATTTCGCCTTGCCGACGGCCGGCGAGGTTTCGTGCCACACCTTGTGCGAGAAATGCGTGTCGGTGGTGACGACGTAGACTTCGGCGCCGGCCTTCTGGAACTCGGCGTAGTGCTCGGCCGCGTCCTCGACTTCGGTCGGACAATTGAAGGTGAAGGCTGCCGGCATGAAAATGATGACCGACCACTTGCCCTTGAGCGTCTGGTCGGTGACTTCGATGAATTTGCCGTTCTGGTAGGCCTGCGCCTTGAACGGTTGGACGGTCGTGTTGATCAGCGACATCGTGGTGCCCTCTTGGTTGGAGTGTGGGTGATTCGACCCAACCATCCTAGGACAATGGCGGGCGTTGGTAAAATTGATGGATGGAATTGATTCCATAGCCATTGACTATGGATGGCCGATCCGGCGCCATCCCTGATCCATCCGGTTGGAGCCTTGCCGCATGCACCCCGTCGAAACCTTCGAACTCGTGCTGATGCTGCTCGCGTCCGTGCTTGCGCTGTATTGGCTCGCGCAGCGGTTCAAGCTGCCGCCCGCCGCGGTGCTGCTGGTCGGCGGCGGTGCGCTGGCCTTCGTGCCCGGGTTGCCATCGGTGTCGCTCGATCCACAACTCGCGCTGGTGCTGTTCTTGCCGCCATTGATCGCGTATGGGGCGGTGTATGCGTCGCTCGGTCGCTTCCGTCGCCAGTTGCTGGGCATCCTTTCGCTGGCCGTCGGCGCGGTGATTTTCACCACGCTGGTCGTCAGCCTCGTGCTGCACGCGATCGTGCCGTCGCTGCCGTGGGCGGCGTGCTTCGCGCTCGGCGCGATCGTGTCGCCGCCCGACGCCGTGTCCGCCGCGGCCGTGCTCGCGCGCGTGAAGCTGCCGCGACGGCTCAGCACCTTGCTCGAAGGCGAAAGCCTGCTCAACGACGCGACCGGACTCATCCTGTTCCGCTTCGCCGTCGCTGCCGCGCTCAGCGGTGCATTCAGCTTCGGCGAGGCAGTAGGCAGCTTCGCCGTCGTGGCCGTGGGCGGCGTGCTGCTCGGCCTCGCGATGGGAGCGGCGTGGATATTCCTCGTGCGCCATCTCGGCGACCGCATGCTCATCCTCGGCGCGACCGTGCTGTCGTCGTGGGTCGTTTACCTCGCCGGCGAGAAGCTGCACGTGTCCGGCGTCATCGCCGTCGTCACCACCGGGCTGGTGCAAGGCTGGTTCCAGCACACGGTGATCGCCGCCGACGTGCGCCTGCCGGGCGTCGCGGTGGGGCGACTGGTCAGTTTCGTGCTCGAAGCCTTGGTCTTCATCCTCATCGGTTTCTCGCTGCGCGGCGTCGTCGAGCGCATGGGCGGCCTCGGCGGATTGAACGCCGACACGGTCGCGGCGGTCGCGGGCGTGATCGCCGCCTTGATCCTCGCCCGGTTCGTCTGGATCTTCGGTTGCGACGGTCTGCTCGCGCTCGCGCGCAAATGCGGACTCCAGCGCGCGCAACCCATGGGCTGGCGGCAGGCGACCGTGCTCGGCTGGGTCGGCATGCGCGGCGTCGTCACACTGGCGATCGCGCTGACGCTGCCGATGGACATGCCGGGGCGCGACCTGATGCTGATCGCTTCGTTCGCGGTCATCTTCGTCACCGTGATCATGCAAGGTTCAAGCCTCGGCCTGCTCATCCGTATCGTGCGGCCGGTCGACGCCGAACCGCCCGCGAGCATTTCGATGGCCGGCGCGGAAGCCGCGATGGCGCGCGCCCGCAACGCCGTCGTCGAACGCTTGGCGTATGCCGAAGACGGTTCGCTGCTGCATCCGCTGTTGCTGGAGGAATCGCAGCGCCGCATGCGTTTCATGGAACGCTACGAATTCGAAGCCGAGCTGGTCATGGACGGCCTTCGCTCGCACTACGAGGCGATCGTCGAGGCCAACGCGGCGAGCCGAGCCGAACTCGTCCGCCTGCATCGCGCGGGCTTGATCGAGGACGAGGTGATGCACAATCTCGAACGCGATCTCGACATCGAGCAGATGGCGATGCATTTCCAATTCACCAACGAAAGCTGATCTCAGCCCTCGATGACCGACTTCCCGAACACACGCCAAGCGGCGTTACGCAGGCGCGCCGCGCTCAACGAGCGCATCCGAGACTTCTTCGCCGCACGTGATGTGCTCGAAGTCGAGACGCCGATCCTCAGCGCGGCGGGAAACACCGAGCCGAATATCGAAAGCTTCGCGACGCGATTCGGCGGCCACGTCGACGGTGGCGCGCGCGAGCGCTGGCTGCGCACGTCGCCGGAATTCGCGCTCAAGCGCCTGCTCGCGGAAGGCATCGGCGACTGCTACGAACTCGGCCGCGTGTTCCGCGACGGCGAAGCGGGGCGGCGCCACAACCCGGAATTCACGATGCTGGAGTGGTACCGCATCGGTTGGGATCACCGCCGCCTCATCGACGAAACCGTGGAATTCGTGCAGGAAATGCTTGCCGCGTTCGGTCATCGCGTCGACGTGCGGGAATGCACGTATCGCGAACTGTTCGTCGACGAACTCGGCGTCGACCCGTTCACCGCATCGGTCGACGCATTGCGCGCGCCGCTGACCGGCGTGCAGATCCATGCCGACGGGCTCACGCGCGACGACTGGCTCGACCTGCTCGTCACGCATCGCCTGCAACCGCATTTTCCGCGCGATCGCATCACCGTCGTGCGCGATTTCCCGGCGACGCAGGCCGCGCTCGCGAAAATCCGCGACGGCGATCCGCCGGTAGCCGAGCGCTTCGAGCTGTATCTCGGCGCGCACGAACTCGCCAACGGCTACCACGAACTCACCGACGCGAACGAACAACGCGAGCGTTTCGTGCGCGACAACGTGCGCCGCCGCGCGCGCGGCCAGCGCGAGATCCCGATCGACGAACGCCTGCTCGACGCGTTGCCGCGCATGCCAGCGTGCGCGGGCGTCGCGCTCGGCATCGAACGCCTGCTCATGTGGCTCGCCGGCAGCGACGATATCGCCGACGTGCTCGCCTACGCGTTCGCGGACGCCTGATCGCGCAGCGGCAGGCGCAGGCGCGCGACGCAGCCGCGTGCGTCGGCGCGATTTTCCAGCACGAGCGAACCGCCATGCGCCTCGACGATCTGCCGCGCGAGGACGAGGCCGATGCCCGAACCGCCCGGCTTGGTGGTGAAGAACGGCACGAACAGGTTCTCGCTCGGCGGCAGACCGGGGCCGTCGTCGATGATGTCGACGCGCCAGTCGTCGCCCGCGCGCTGCCAGCGCAACGCGACGTGGCCGCCGCCGTCGAGCGCGGCGTCGGTCGCATTGCGCACGAGGTTGATGAGCGCCTGTTCGATCTGCTCGGGGTCGGCAAACGCAGGCGCGGGCGCGTCGCCTTCGGTCCGCACCGCGATGCGTTGCTCGAGCAGCGCCGTGCGCCGCGCCAACGCGGCAAGGTCGAATTCGCGCGGACTCGGCGGCGGCAGGCGCGCGAGTTGCGTGTAACGCGCCATGAAGCGCGCGAGCGCTTCCGAACGGTCGCCGATGACCTGCAAGCCGCCTTGCACGTCGTCGCGCCAGTCGTGCGGCAAAGGTTCCAAACCGACGAGCTTGACCAACGTGCCCGCCATCGAACGGATCGGCGCCAGCGAATTGTTGAGTTCGTGGCCGAGCACGCGCAGCAGGCGTTGCCAGGCGAGGCGTTCTTCCTCGCGCAGCGCGCGCGAAAGGTCGCTGATGACAAGCAGATCGTGCGGACGTCCGTTTTCACGGAAGCGCGCATGGCGCACTTCCCAGCGTCCGCTGCCGCCGGGGAACTGGCGTTCGAGCAGTTTGACGTCGGCGATCGACAGGCAGTCGGCGAGCGCGAGCGTTTGCGCGGTCTGGCCGGTCAGTTGCGCGGACGTCGCGCCGAGCAGCCGCTCCGCGGCCGGATTGGCGAGGCGCAGCGTCGCTTCGTCGTCGAACGCGATGACGGCGCTGTCGAGCGTCGCCACGACCTTGGCGAGCAGCGCGCCACGCTCCTCGAACGACAATCGCTGCTCGCGCAGGCTTTGCGACAGCGCGTTGATCTCGTGCACGACTTCGCCGACCGCGTCGCCGCGTTGCGCGCCCGTGCCGCGCAAGCTGTAGTCGCCCTCGCGCAGCGCTTCGAGCAGGTTCGACAGCGTATACAGCGGATACACCGCCTTGCGGCGCAGGAAGAGCGCAAGCGCGAGCGTCACCACGACCACGGCGCCCCACAGCTCGAACGCGCGTCTATCGTCGGGCATGAAGGCGAGCAGGGCGACGAGCAACGCCGCGAGGGCCGGCGCCGCGATCAGCAATGCACCGGCGAGCAGGCGCGTCTCGAACGTCCAGCGCGAGCGGCCCCTGTTCATGAGCAGCTCTCGTTCACTCGATCCCGTACTTTTCCATGCGCCGGTACAGCGACGGCCGGCTCAGGCCGAGCAACCCCGCCGCGCGTTGGATGTTGCCGCTGGTGCGTTCGAGCGCCTCGCGCACGAGTTTTTCCTCGGCGGCGTCGACGCTCATCGACTCGCTCGCGGCAAGCGCCGCGGCGCCTGCGACGGCGTGCGTCGCTTCCGGGCGCAGGTTGAGCGCGACCTCGTCGATGACGTCGCCGTCGAGCATGAGCACCGCGCGCTCGACGACATGCGACAACTCGCGCACGTTGCCCGGCCATGAATACGCATCGAGCGCGCGCAGAGCGCTCGGCGCAAAGCGCGGCGCTTCGCGTTGGTAGCGCTGCGCGAAGCGCGCGGCGAATGCTTCGGCGAGCATGCCGATGTCCTGCTTGCGTTCGCGCAGCGGCGGCAGCCGCAGTTCGACCGTATTGAGGCGGAACATGAGGTCCTTGCGGAACGCACCGCGCGCGACATCGGCGGCGAGGTTCGCGTTCGTCGCCGAAATCAATCGGACGTCGACCTTCATCGTGCGCGACGAACCGACGCGTTCGAGTTCACCGTCCTCGAGCACGCGCAGGAGTTTGGGTTGTTGCGCCGGCGGGATGTTGGCGACTTCGTCGAGGAACAGCGTGCCGCCGTCGGCAAGCTCGAAGCGGCCGATGCGGTCGCTCTTGGCGTCGGTGAACGCGCCTTTGACGTGGCCGAACATTTCCGCCTCGAACACCGAATCCGGGATGCCGCCCATGTTGACCTTGACCAGCGGCTTGTCCGCGCGCGACGAGCGCGCGTGCAGCAGGCGCGCGACGACGCCCTTGCCGGTGCCGTTCTCGCCGAGCACGAGCACGTTGGCGTCGGTCGGCGCGACGCGCTCGACTTGTGCGAGCAGTTGGCGCATCGGCGCGGAGGTCGCGATGAAGCCTTCGTCGTCGGCAGCGCGCAGGATTTCGTTCTCGCGCTTGAGCTTCGCCGCTTCGTCGCGAGAGCTGCCGAGCGCGAGCTGGTTGCGCACGACCGAGAGCAGGCGTGCGTTGTCCCACGGTTTCTCGATGAAATCGCCCGCGCCCAGGCGCATCGCCTCGACGGCAAGGTCGATGGAACCCCACGCGGTCATGACGATGACCGGCAGTTCTGCGTCGGCTTTCTTCAGCGCGCGCAGCAGGTCGAGGCCTTCAGCGCCTGAGGTGGTGTCACGCGTGTAGTTGAGGTCGATCAGCGCCGCGCCGAAACGTTGCTTGCCGAGCGCGTCGAGTGCCGCGCGCGGGCCGTCGACGCAGACCGCGTCGATGCGCTCGGCCTTGAACAGAAGACGCAGCGCTTCGCGCACGTCGCGCTGGTCGTCGGCAATGAGAAGAGTGGGTTGTGCCATGGCGCAGGGACTATACCGGAGCTGGTGTTTTCTCGATCCAGCCGTCGGCGAGCTTGACCACGCGCTGCGCCTCGTTGCCGAACGCCTCGTTGTGCGTGACCTGCACGATCGTCATGCCGTCGCGATGCAACTCGTGCAGGAGATCCATGATCGATCGCGCCTGCGTCGAGTGCAGCGCACCGGTCGGCTCGTCTGCGAGCAGCAGGCGCGGTCGCGTGATCACGGCGCGCGCCACGGCGACGAGCTGCTGCTGGCCGCCGGAAAGCTGCGACGGGTACAAGTCCTTCTTGCCGACGATCTGGAAACGATCGAGCAGGTCGCCGACGCGCGACGCGCGTTCCTTTGCCGGCACGTCGCGGTATTGCAGCGGCAGATCGAGGTTTTCCCAGACCTTGAGATCGTCGATCAGGTGATAGTGCTGGAAGATGAAACCGACCTTTTCGCGCTGCAATGCCTGGCGTTGCTTCGCATTGAGTTTTTCGACGGCTATGTCGTCGAACGCGTAGCCGCCTTGCCAGTCGTGATCCATGAGGCCGAGCACGTTGAGCAGCGAACTCTTGCCTGCGCCCGACGGCCCCATGACGCTGACGAACTCGCCTTCGGCGATGTCGAGGTCGATGTTGCGCAGCACCCAACTGCGGCCGCCGGCGAGCGGGAAGGATTTTTCGACGTTTTCGAGACGGATCATTTTTGTTTTTCCGATGAGTCGTTGTGGTTCATTCGCTGCGCAGTGCAACCGCCGGATCGGTCGCTGCGGCGCTGTGCGCCGGCCACAGGCAAGCAACAAGCCCGATCGCAGCGAGCACGAGAGCGACCGCGGCGAGCGTCGGCAGGTCGAACGTGCCGACGTGGTAGAGCCGCGTGGACAGCAGTCGCGCGAACGCCCAGGCCAGCGGCACGCCGAGCGCGAGGCCGACGCCGATCAGCACGAAGCCCTGGCCGAGCACCTGGCGCAGCACGTCGCCGGCGCGCGCGCCGAGCGCCATGCGCACGCCGAACTCGGGCACGCGCTGGCGCACGGCGTAGGCGAGCACGGCGTAGAGGCCGACGCCGGCGAGCAGCAGCGCGGTGAGCCCGAGCAAGCCGAGCAGGCCGTTGAGTCGCTCGCGATCCTGCAGCGTGTCGGCGATGCGCTCGTCGAGCGTGAGGATCGGCCCGACCGATTCCTTCGGCGCAATCTCGGCGCCGACCATTTTGATCGGTTCGACCAGCGCGGAAGGATCCACCGTCGTGCGCACGGCCATTGCGGCGTATGGCGGTGCCGGTGTCGGCTGGTAGATCGACGGGCGATCGGCGACTTCATCGAGCGCGCGCAGCTTGACCGTCGGAACGACGCCGACGATCGTGATGTCGCGGTCGGGTTGGTCGGGGCCGACGCCGATCTTGAAGTGCTTGCCGAGCGGATCGACATCGCCGAAGTGGCGCTTGACGAACATGTCGTCGACGACTGCGACCGGTGCTTTGTTGCGTACTTCATCCGCGTCGAAACCGCGGCCACGCAGGATCGGCACGCCGAGCGCGGCGAAGTAGCCCGCGTCGACCTTCTGGTCGTAGCCGATCGGTTTTTCCTTGGCGTCTTCCTGCCCCGGCGCCGTGTAGTTCGTCGTCGAAATGCTGTTGCCGAACGGCACCATGCTGCCCAAGCCTGCGGCAGCGACGCCGGGCAGGGCACGCACGCGGTCGGCGAGTTGGGTCAGGCGCGACGCGCGCAGTTCCGGCGTCGCGCCGGCCGGCACGAGATCGTACAGGCCGACGTAGAGCATATGATCGCGTTTGAAACCGACGTCCTCGGCGAGCAGGTTCTGCGAACTGCGCAGCAGCACGCCGATGCCGAACAACAGGGCGACGGTCAGCGCGACCTGGGCGACGACGAGCGACTTGCGCACCGTTTGCGCGGCGTTGCCGGCCGTCTGCCGCGAACCGCCGCGACGGATCATGTCGTTGAGGTTGCCGCGCTGTACCGACAGTCCGGCGGCAGCGAGCACCGCGCACAACACGCTCGCGAGCACGGCGACGAGCAGGAGCGTCGGCGCATCGATGCCGATCGCCTGCGGCGTGCCCTTCGGCAGCAGGTCGAAATGGCGCAGCAACGCAAGTCCCGCCGGCAGCAGCGCGCAGCCGAGCGCCGCACCTGCGGCGCACAGCGCGGCGGACTCGGCGACCGCCATGCGCGCACGCTGCCACGGCGTCGCGCCGAGTGCGGCGGTGACCGCGGTTTCCTGGCGCCGTTCCAGCGCGCGCGCGAGGAACAGGTTGGCGACGTTCGCCGTCGTGACCAGCCAGACCATCGCGACCGCGAGCAGCATCAGCAGCAGCGCCTCGCGGCGATCGCCGATCCACAGCGAGCGCAGCGGCTCGGCCAGAAGCTTGAGGCTGTTGCCGAACGCGCCATCGAGTTCCGGTATCGCCTTGGCGATGTTGCTGAACTCGTCGCTGGCGGCCTGCGTGGTCGTGCCGACGCGCAGGCGCGCGAGCGCCAGCGTGCCGTCGAAACTGCCTGCACTCGTGCGCGCACGTTGCGCGGCGGTGAACGAAAGCGGTTGCCACAGGCGCGTCTTGCTGACGGGGAAGATGAAGTCCCTCGGCATCACGCCGACCACGCGGTAGTCCTTGTCCTCGAGCCGCAGCGTGCGGCCGATCGCGTCTGTCGCGCCGCCGAAACGCTGTTGCCATTCGTCCCATGACAGTACGGCGCTACGCGCCGCGCCCTCGCCGACGTCCTCGTCCGTCAACAGGCGGCCGAGCGCAGGCTGGGCACCGAGCAAGGTGAACACCTTCGGCTCGACCATCTCCGTCCACATCGAGCCCGTGCGGTTGCCCACCTCGTCGCGCACGACGACTTCGTTCCCGATGTATGCCGCGATGCCGTCGATGCCGCGCGCCGAACGAGCGATCTCCTCGCGCAGCGGCGTCGACAAGCCGACGTCGAACGGAATGCCGAGGATGCGCGACTCGACCGTCACCAACCGATCCGAGTTCGGGTAGGGCAGCGGTTTGTAAAGCAGTCCGTAGACGACGCTGAAGACGCACGCGAGCGCGCCGAAGGCGAGGCCGAGCAGCAGCACGGACACCGCGCTGAAGCCCGGCGTGCGCAACAGGCGGCGCAGGACGTGTCGAAGGTCGAAGGCATTCATGGCATATCCGCAGTGAGGTGACGGTGACGATGGGATGGGGCGTGAAGCACGGCGTTACTCATGCCGCAAGGCCTCGATCGGATCGGTCGCGGCGGCGCGGCGTGCGGGCAGCCAGCAGGCCAACAACGCGATCGCGGCGACGAGCGTGAGCGCTGCGCACCAGCTCGCGGGATCGGCGAAACCGACGCCGAACAATTTGTCAGCGAGCAGGCGCGCCAGCGCGATACCGAGCGCCGCACCGAACACGAGTCCGGTGACGACGAGCGTCCCGCCCTGGCGCAGCACGAGGTTGCGCACGCGCGACGGCGTCGCGCCGACGGCGAGGCGCACGCCGAGTTCCGCGGTGCGGCGGCGGATCGCGAAACCGAGCACTGCGGCGAGGCTAAGCGCGGCGAGCGTGAGTGCAATCATGGCTACGCCGCCGATGGTTTCGAGCAGATGGCGGCGTTCTCCGAGGCTATCGACGATGCGATCGGCGAGTGCGGCCTGCAGGTCGACGCGCGCTTGCGGAAAGCGCGCGAGGATGCGCTCGCGCAATGTGGACGCCACGCTCCATGCATCGCTGCTTTCGGCGCGTGTAACGAGCCAGAACCATGGCCACTGCGGTTCCAACGGCCGATAAATCATCGGCAATGCGCCATCATCCTCGTCGAGACTTCGGTTCTTTGTCGAATGCACGACGCCGGTGATGCGGCTCGGCCGGAGGTTGCCCTGGTCGTCGGGAAAGTCGATGCGCGCGCCGATCGCATCGCCGCCACCGAGATAGCGTGCGACGAAGCGCTCGTCAACGATCACGCCGTTCCTGTCGCCATCGCGAAAATCGTCGCCGGCAAGCAGCGGCATGCCCATCGCCGCGAAATAGCCGGCGCTGACCTGACGGTCTCGACCCAATTGGCGCTGCGCGAACTGTGGCACCGCAAATTCGCCGGTACTGTCGGAGCCGGAGAAAGGTGGCATTGCGGCGAAACCGGCGGCGCGCACATCCGGCAATGCGTCGATGTCTTCGCGCAGCGCTTGCAAGCGTGCCGTCAATGCGGTGTCAGGATTTTCCTGCGGGGTCTCACCGCGTTGATGTGCGCCGTCCCGATCGAATGGATCGAAAGACGTGAACAGCACCCCGCGTTCATCGAAGCCGCGATCCTCACCAAACAGATTGACGGCGCTGCGCGCCAACAGCGCGACGTTGCCGATCATGACGGTGGCCAATGCCACCTGCGCGACAAGCAAGGCGGCGCGCAGGCGTCCGAGGTCATGCATCGCGCGCGGAGCGTTGGTTGCGACTTGCTGGCGTGGCCACGCTGCGGCAAGCGCAGCCACCATCATGACGGCGGTTGTGACGACGCCAGCAGCGATCGCTGCGAATCCAAATCCGGCGCCTTGCGGCAGTGAGGGCGGCAACATCCCTCGCACTTGCAGCAGGCGCAGACCGAACGGCGCGATGAGAAGGCCGAATGCGAGGCCGGTCGCTAGCGGCAGCGCGACGTCTGCGGCGACTGCGCGCGCGATGGCTGTATCTCGTGCGCCAAGCGCGCGGCGGATCGCATGTCCACGCGCTTGGGCAAGCAGGCGGTCAAGCATGAGATTGGCTAGGCTGAGCGCGACGGCGCCGAGCAGGACTAGCGCAGCCAGCTCCAGCCATCTGAGCATGCCAAGCGAGCCGGCTTGGCGATCGCGCAGTGGAGCAACAACGGCCTTGGGCGGATCGTCCTTCTTGTGCGCAGCGAGCATCGCATCGTTTGCCAGCAGCGCGTCGAGTTTCTCGCGAACCTGCGCGGGCGTCGCGCCATTCGCCAGCCGCGCGACGACCATAAGGGTCCCGGTCAGCGATTGCGTGTTCGATTCGCGCTCGGCAGCGCTCCACACCAGTGGTGTCCATGCGTCGGTGCGCGCATCCGGAAATGCGAAGCTGCGCGGCATCACGCCGATGACGGTACGCGTCGTGCCGCCCACGCGCAGCGTACGTCCGACAATGTTTACATCGCCGCCGAATCGCGTGCGCCAGAAGGCATCCGAGAGCAGCATCACGTCCGCGTCGTCGGCATGGAACGGGCGGCCCAGCGCGGGCGCGACGCCGAGCACTTGCGCGAAGTCCGCTGTCACGCGCGCGAGCTGCCACGGCATGTCTTGATCGTCGAGATAGCGCGTCGGCGTATTCGGAGAGAAACCGAGTACGCCATCGAACAGGGAATGCTCTTCGCGCAGCGCATCGCGGAAACGATCGGCGAGGCCGAAGCGAAAACCCGCCTTCTGGAAATCAGCTTTGAGCTCGACGAGCCGGTCGCCGTCGGCATACGGCAGCGCCTTCCAGCGTACCGCGTACAACGCGCTGAACGTCGTCGCGTTGACTGCGACGGCAAGGGCGGTTAGCAGCACGACGATGAGCCCGAACGCGGGCGCGTAGGCGTGGCGACGCAAGCTCTGCATCAGGTTCATGCGCGTTCCTCGCTCATTCGTTGCGCAACGCCACCATCGGATCGACGCGCAGCGCTCGCCGCGCCGGCAGCCAGGCGGCGAGCAGGACGGCGATGCCGAGCACGGCGACGACGGCGAGGTAGACGAGCGGGTCGGTGCGCGAGCCTGGCATCAGCATCTGCGCGAGCATCGCGGTGAACGCGAACGCGAGCGGCAGGCCGATGGCGAGGCCGATCGCGACCTGTTTGCCGCCGCGGCGCAGCACCATCGCGAGCACGCTGCCGGCGGGCGCGCCAAGCGCGCGGCGCACGCCGATCTCGCGCGTGCGACGCGTCACGTCGAAGGCGAGCACCGCGTAGATGCCGGCGGCGGCGAGCAGCACGGCGAACACCGCGAACGCGCCGAACATGTGCGCGAGGAGATCCGTGCCCCAGAAGATGCGCGCGCGCCATTCCTCCATGGGGCGCAGCCAGTACACCGGCAGGTTGGCGTCGATGGAACGCACCGTTGCGCGCACGCTTTCGCCGAGCGCGCCCACGTCGCCGCCCGCGCGCAGCGCGAAGCTCACGAACGCGGCTGGATCCTGCGCGAGCGGGCGGTAGACGTTGCCGTCGCCGCGATGCGCCGGATTGGTCGCATCGGTCTGGATGTAGTCCGACTGCACGCTGTCGGCGACCACGCCGACGACTTCCATCCATGGCTTGTGGTTTTCCTTCGGCTGCAATCGCACGCGTTGTCCGATCGCGGATTGCCCCGGCCAAGCGCGCTCGGCGAACGCAGCGCTGACGATCGCGACCGGCGTCGCATCGGCGCGGTCGCGCGCGTCGAACCAGCGGCCTTCGCGCAAGGCGACGCCAAAAGTCTCGAAGAAGCGGTCGTTGACGCGCGTCGACCAGGCCTGCGGCAGGCGCGTGTCGTCGGCCACCGCATCGCCGACCTTCGCGTATTCCTGGCGCTCGTACCCCATCAGCGGCAACGTGCTTGCGATCGCAGTCGACTCGACGCCTGGGAGCGCACCGAGCTTGCGTTCGAGTTCGCGTGCGAAGCGCTCGCGCGCGGCGGCGTCGGGATAATCGGATTCCGACAGCGCGATGCGGCCGGTGAGGACGCCCTGCGTGCGGATGCCGAGCTCGCTCGATTGCGCGTCGAGCGCGCTGCGGATCGCGACGCCGGCGCCGATGAGCAGGATCACGCCGAGCGCGACTTCGGCGCTGACGAGGAACCGCCCCGGCCCGCGCGTATTGCCGAGTCCCGCATTGCCGCCGGCGGACAGGCTGGCCTGGACGTCCAGACGGCTGGATCGCAATGCCGGTGCGAGCCCCGCGAGCAGAGCGGCGCCGAACGCGATGACCGCGGCGAACAAGGCATCGCGGATGTCGCCGTGGAAATCGACCCAATACGGCAGGTTGCCGGCCATCGAGTCGGTGCCTTCGCCGGAGCGCACCCACCACGTCGTCGCGAGATAGCCGAGGACGGTCGCGGCGATCGCGACGAGCAGCGTTTCGGCGAGCACCTGACCGACGAGACGGCGCCGGCTCGCGCCGAGCGCGCTGCGCACGCCGAGTTCGCGCGTACGCACGGAGAAGCGCGCGAGCGTGAGGCTGGCGACATTCGCGCAAGCGATCAGCAGCACGAGCAGCACGGCGATCGACATCGCCGTCGTGCCTTGGCGGATCTGCGGCAGGATGAATTCATCGGCGAACGGTTCGACTTTCGCCGAATCGCCGCGCAGCGGTTTTCCACGCTCGGCCGACAAGGTGCCGATCAATCCGTCGAACTGCGACTGTGCCTGCGCGATCGACACGCCATCGCGCAGACGGCCGAAGGTCTTGACCATCGGCTCGTCGCCGTCCGCGCTGGCGCGGTCGAGCG
>JAKPAN010000070.1 GCA_029779475.1 Pseudomonadota bacterium | reverse complement strand
TGCCGCTTGATCTTGTCGGCGTCCTTGCGAATGTCGTAGCCGAGGCACGTCCCCTCGCCGCTATCGGGCGTCAGCAATCCGCAGAGCATGCGGATGGTCGTCGTCTTGCCGGAGCCGGTCGGCCCGAGGAAACCGTCGATCGCGCCGCGCCGCACCTGCATCGACAGATCGCTCACCACCTTGCGCGCGCCGAAGGATTTCGACAGGCCGCGCACATCGATGGCAATGTCCCTCGTGTTAGCAGTATCGGTTTGCGCGGCGTCGGTCATCGCACTCACTTCACTTGTGGCGAAGTCTGCGGCAGCGTCACGGTGATCGGCTGGCCGACCCGTAAGCTATCCGGCTTGTTCGGCCGTGCCTGAATGAGAAACACAAGCTTCGCGCGCTCCTCCATGCTGTAGATGACGGGCGGCGTATATTCCGCCGTGGTCGCGATGAAATAAATCTTCGCGGTGAGATCACCAGCGCAGCCATCGCACGCCACGCGCACATCCTCGCCGATTTTCAGCTTCGGCAATTCGCCTTCCGGCACAAAGAAACGCAGCTTCATGTTGCCCGGCGGCAGGATCGACAGCACCGGCTTCTGCGCCGGCGTCATCTCGCCTTCGCGGAAGTAAATCTGCTGCACGCTGCCGGACACCGGCGCGAACGCGCTGCGGCGCGCGAGCCGCGTCTGCGAGGTATTCACGCGCGCTTCCGCGATCCGCAGCGCGGAGACGGCGGAGTCGAGCGAGGCCTGCGTGCCGGAGCCGGTCTTGCTCAGCGCCTGCGCGCGATCGTAGGTCTGCCGCGCATTGGCGAGCGAGGCGTTGGTCTGGTTGAGATCGGCCTGCTGCAGATCGTCGTCGAGCGTGTAGAGCAACTGCCCCGCTGTCACCTCATCACCTTCGCGCACCATGAGCTTCACGACGCGGCCCGGCTCGTCCGGCGAGACGAAAATCAGATCGGCCTCGACCCAGCCCTGAAATCCGACGGCATCGGTTTTTTTATCGCAGCCGGCGGCGGCGAGACACAGCAGCGACAGCAGCGCGATGCGGATGATGGTCATGCCGTCAGGCCTTTTCTGTTCAATGCGTCCGGCGCGCGTTCGTTGCTTGCGCCGAAAATCAGATCGAGATGTGTGCGCAGCATCACCTCGACATCGAGCGGCGCGTGCCGGCCGAACAGCGCGCTCCACAGCAGCGCCACCAGTGCGGGCGCAACGACGAGCTGCGGAAACTGCGCGAGACGGTCGTTTGCGATTTCGCCGCGCGCAATGCCATGCGCGATCACGGCCCGCAGCGCCGGCAGGCC
>JAKPAN010000061.1 GCA_029779475.1 Pseudomonadota bacterium | reverse complement strand
CTCGCGCACCAGGCGCAGCGCGCGCGAACGGCCGTAGTCGCGCGGCACGCCGAGCGCGAATGCCTGTTCGACGATCGCGGCGCGCTCGCGTGCGTCGCAGCGGTCGGGCGGCGCGGTCGTCACTGCGCCGGCGTTTCGAGCGGCTTGACGTAGAAGCCGGCAACGCGGCCGTCGCTGCCGCAGGCGACCTGCGCGTAGAGGTTTTTCTTCTCGAAAAGCAGCGGAACCGTGATCGCGATGTAGCCGTCGGCTTCCGCCGCGTGGCTCTGGCCGCGCGCTTGCAACGCGCCGAACTGCGCGAGCGAATCCCATGCCTTCTTGAATTGTTCCGGCTTGAGCTTGCTGCGCATGTTCGCGTCGAAGTCGCGCGAGGCGGCGGCGAAGTCGCCTTTTTGCGCGGCGTCGAGCAGAGCGGTCGCGCGCGACTCGCAGCCGGCGGCCAGTGACTTTTCGGCTTGCGACGGCGGCGCGAGCGGAGCAGGGCGCGACGGGCTTTCGGTCGTCGTGTCCGCTGGTGCAGCGGATGTTTTCGCGGGCGCCGCCGTATCGCTTGCCGTGGCCGCATTCGCGGAATTCGCCTCGCCATCCTTCGCGGGCTCGCCGGTAGTCGCGCCGGCATCCTTGGCGCGCGCGAGCGCATCGACGTCGATGTCCTGCGGCGCGGTTTGCGCGGGCGTGGTCGCAGGTTTCTTCGGCGATTTTTGCGCAGCGTGCGCGGAAAACGCGGCAGCGAGCAGGCACGCAGCGGCGAGCGCGGTGATCTTCATGGGAGCTTCTCCGTGGACGGTGCGCGCACGCTAGCACGCCCGCGTGTATTGCCGCTGAGCGGGATTGGCGACGGCAGGATTCACGCCATCAGCGGTGCGGCGACATGCAGGACGAGGTCGGCGCTGAAGTGCGCGAGCATCGCGTGTTCGAGACCGCGCTTCCAGTACAGCCAGCCGAAGACAAGGCCGGCGAGCGCGTTGTAGGCGACCACGCGAGCGACGACGCCGGCAGTCAGAGGCACGAGCTTCGCGGCCATCGGCAGGTGACCGGCGCCGAAGACGAGCGCGGCGAGCACGATCGCGGCGATCATGACCCACGGCTTCGCCTGCTTGCCGGCGAGGCGGCTCAACAACCACGCGAACAATCCCATCGCGAACACGCGCAGTTCAACTTCTTCTGCGATCGCGCCGTAGGGCGACGCGAGCAAACCCTTGAGCGCGAACCCGAGCGAGGCGTGCGGTTTCGGCGAAGAATCCGGGATCGGCGCGCCGAGCAGCAGGATTGCGCCGATCACGAGCAAAGCCGCGGCGATGCCGAGCAGGGCTGCTTGCGACCATGCCGACGCCGCCGGTCGAGCGCGGCCGTACAGCGCAGCGCCAAGCCACGGCGCGCCGAGTTCGAGCGATGCGCTGAGCTTGAGGCCCGCCCATGCGAGCAGGAAACAGACGATGCCGTTTCCGAGCGATTGCACGCCGACAACCGCCCACGCGGGCATCCGCATCGCCGCGCTCGCGAGCGCCATCGCCCCGGGTTCGAGCGCGAGCACGTAGGGAAACAGCAGCATCGTCGCGATTGTGGCGGCGATGCCGAGCATGATCGCGATGCGCAGTTGCGGCAGCGAACGAACCATCGTCATGGTGAATCGTCCTCGACAGGCTTGGGTTTTTCCGCAGCTTTCAGCCGTCCGGCCTTGCGCAGCGCGTCGCGCAGCAGATATTCGATCTGCGCGTTGAGCGAGCGCAACTCGTCGTCCGCCCAACGCTGCACGGCGTCGAGCACGGGCGCGCTGATGCGCAGCGGATAGGCTTTCTTGTCGGCGGCCACGCGGGTCAATGCTTGCGTTGGGCGATGCCGATGGCGAGCACGATGATGACGACGACGATCGCGGCGGCGGCTTGGATCATGGCGCGTTCTCCTGTCGATTCACATCAATACAGCGTGCCGGTATTGACGACCGGCTGCGTCGCGCGATCGCCGCAGAGCACGACGAGCAGATTGCTGACCATCGCCGCGCGGCGTTCGTTGTCGAGCTCCACCACGCCGCGCTTGCCGAGTTCGGACAACGCCATCTCGACCATGCTCACCGCGCCTTCGACGATGCGTCCGCGCGCGGCGACGATCGCGCCGGCCTGCTGGCGTTGCAGCATCGCCTGCGCGATTTCCTGCGCGTAGGCGAGATGGCTGATGCGCGCTTCAGTCACTTTCACGCCGGCCTTGCCGAGGCGTTGCTGGATTTCGTTGGCGAGGTGCGTGTTGATTTCGTCGCCATGGCTGCGCAGCGACGGCGCGCCGCTGTCGTGCGCGTCGTAGGGATAGCTCTGCGCCATCTGCCGCAGCGCGGATTCGGACTGGATCTGCACGAAGTTCTCGTAATTGTCGACGCAGAACACCGCTTCCGCCGTGTCGACCACCTGCCAGACGACGATCGCGGCGATCTCGATCGGGTTGCCGTCGCTGTCGTTGACCTTGAGCTTGGACGACTCGAAGTTGCGCACGCGCAAGCTGATCGGCTTGCGCGAGCAAAATGGGTTGGCCCAGCGCAAACCGGCTTCGCGCACCGTGCCCGAATAGCTGCCGAACAGTTGCAGCACGACGCCCTGGTTCGGCTGCACCTGAAAGAAACCCGTCGCGACGAGCGACACCACGATGGCGACGACGGCGAGTACGACGGCCGTTGTCGGTTGCGCCGCCGAGCCGTGGCGGACGAGATCGCTCAGCCAGACGACGGTGGCGAGGACGATCACGAACAGGGTCAACAGGACCGGCAGGCCGGGCAGGGAATGCGCGTTGCGTTCGTTCATGGGTGGCTCCTGGAGGTTCGCCAATAAGATATCACAAAGATATCATTCTTCAAGATGCCGGCCAGCGCGCAGCAGAACCTGCCGCAACGGACAGACGTGCGTCACGGTGGCTCTTTTCGCGGCGGGCAGCGGAAGCAGGGCGGCTCGGCAACGGACGCGCGTCGTTTCAGGGAAGGCGTCTCGCCGGAACGACACGGCTCTTCGGGGCGGCCGGACGGCGCAGCTACGGCACCGCGGGTGCGTCTGCGGGCAGCGCCTGGGCTTTGCGCAGTTCCAGCGTGCCGAGTTGCTCGATGCCGGCGTAGAAACGCCACGGATCGCCGTCGCCGACGGCGAGCGCGATGTGGCCGCTGTCGAAGCCGCGCAGCGCGGCATCGAAGCTGCGCCAGCGGCCGTCGATCCACGCCTGCGCCCACGCGTGCGGCACGAACACCTGATCCTTGCCGGCGAAACCGGGCGCGTAGGCGAGGCCGTCGACGACGCGCGTGGCAATGCCTTCGGCGCGGCCGAGCGCGGCGACGAGCACGGCGTGCTCGGTGCAGTCGCCTTCGGGCTTGCGCGCGACTTCGAGCGCTGAGGCGTAACCGACGTTGAGCGTCTTGTCCTTGATGAAGCCGCGCACGAAGGTTTCGATTCTCTGCATTTTTGCAGTCGGATCGTTCGCGTCGCCGACCGCCTTGCGCGCAAGCGCGACGACTTCCGGCGCTTCGCTCTGCAGGTAGTCGTTGCCGCGGAAATCCTCGGGGCGCGGACGTTCCGCCGGCGTCGCCGTGCGTGCCTGCGGGCTGATCGTGACGATGCGTTCGTTGCCGCGTTTCTCGACGCGCTGTTCGTCGGTGGCGACGAGTTCTGGCAACTTCGCGCCGTCGCGTGCGACGAGCGTGTAGCGCATCGCGCTACGCAGTTCGGCGGGCTCGATCGCGCTCGGCGCGGCGAGCATCGTGCGTTCGAATACGTCGCTGCTCTGATTCGGCGCGGTCGCGCAGGCGCGGTCGCAGGCGAGCAGGACGAGGTCGACGCCCATGATCGGCATGACGAGCTTGTAGACGGTCTGCTGCGCGTCGACCCAACTGCGCGAGCGCATCGTCGTGCCGGAAAAAACCATGTCCTGGTCGAGGCGCGCGAGTTTTTTCGCGCCGCCGGGGAGATCGACGGATTCTTCAGGCGAGACGACGGTCGTCACGCGCGCCGCGTCGAGGCTCGACGGCTGGAACGCGAGCACGTCGTAGCGCGTGCCCGACGCGAGTCCTGCGCGCACGCCCGCGAGGCGCGTGGCTTCGGGCAGCAGTGCGCCGCCCGGCCACACCACCGTACGCGTCTGCGTGGCGCCGCCGGTGCTCGTCGTCACCTCGACCTTGTCGCCGTCGACGCGGCCGTCGGTGCGCGACTCGATGCCCGACATCTTCGAGCGGCTGCCGAACGCGAGCGGCTTGCCGTCCAGGGTTTCCGTCGCGCTCTCGCCGTTGACGAGATGGATCGTGATGCCGGCGCGATCGAGCGACACGTCGAGCGTCTGCGTCGTTTCTACCTTGCCGTCCTTCACGACGCGCTGCGATTCGAAACTGCCGATCTTGCGGCCGTCGAGCAGCACGGTGAACCACTGGTCTTCGGGCGGCGCAGCGTGCGCGGCGGCGGCGAACAGGAGCAGGGCGAAGGCGGCAAGGCGCATGGACGTTCCGTGAAAGAGCGTGATCGGCATAGTGTGCCCGATCCGCATCGCATAGAATCGCGCGCTGTTTTCCGGCGCGATGGCGAGATGAAACCCTTCGGCACCCCGCACACCGACACCGCGATCCGCGTGCTCCTGCTCGGCTCTGGCGAACTCGGCAAGGAAGTCGCGATCGAGTTGCAGCGCTTTGCCGTCGAGGTGATCGCGGTCGATCGCTACGCGAACGCGCCGGCGATGCAGGTCGCGCATCGCAGCCACGTCATCGACATGCTCGACGGCGCCGCGCTGCGCCATGTGATCGAACTCGAAAAACCCGACTTCGTCGTGCCCGAGATCGAAGCGATCCACACGCCGACGCTGATCGAACTCGAAAGCGAAGGCGTCACCGTGATTCCGACCGCGCGCGCGACGCGGCTGACGATGGATCGCGAAGGCATCCGCCGCCTCGCCGCCGAGGAACTCGGATTGCCGACGTCGAAATACCGCTTCGTCGACACGCGCGACGAATACCTTGCCGCGCTCGCCGACATCGGCTTGCCGTTCGTCATCAAGCCGGTGATGAGCAGCTCGGGCAAGGGCCAGAGCACGGTGCGCGATGCGTCGGGCGTCGATGCGGCGTGGCAGTACGCGCAATCGGGCGGCCGCGCGGGCGCGGGGCGTTGCATCGTCGAGGGCTTCGTCGATTTCGATTACGAAATCACGCAGCTCGTCGTGCGTCACGTCGATGGCGTCGCGTTCTGCGCGCCGATCGGCCATCGCCAGGAAAAGGGCGACTACCGCGAATCGTGGCAACCGCAGCCGATGAGCGAGGCCGCGCTCGCGGAAACGCGTCGTCAGGCCGGCGCGATCACGCAGGCGCTCGGTGGGCGCGGCGTGTTCGGCGTCGAATTCTTCGTCAAGGGCGACGCGGTGATCTTTTCCGAAGTCAGCCCGCGTCCGCACGACACCGGGCTCGTCACGCTGATCTCGCAGGATCTGTCCGAATTCGCGCTGCATGCGCGCGCGATCCTCGGACTGCCTATTCCCGCGATCCGCCAGTTCGGGCCGTCCGCATCCTGCGCGGTGCTCGCGGAAGGCGAGGGCGCGCGACCGCGCTACCACGGCGTCGCGCAGGCGATTGCCGAACCCGATACCGCGTTGCGCCTGTTCGGCAAGCCCGAAGTACGCGGCACGCGGCGCATGGCGGTCACGCTCGCGCGCGACGTCGACATCGAATCGGCCATCGCCAAGGCCGTGCGCGCCGCACGCGCCTTGTCCGTCGAACTTTGATTCCCGGAAGGCACCCGTCATGACCGACTCGATCAACTACGCCGTGTTCCTGTTCCCACAAGCGATGGAAGCGCTTGGCGACGCGATCAAGCCGTATTTGCGCGATGGCGCGGGCGGCGCGCACATCGTGTGCAGCGAGGTCGACGCGTCGGGTCCGTTGTTCGGCATGACGCTGGTCGGCGCGGGGCCGAACAAGGAACGGCTCGAGCTGGAAATCATGCTGCCGGTGTCGATGATCAAGCTCGTCATGTCGATGCATGGCGAGCACGACATCGGGTTTCTCGCCAAGAGCTAGGCGCTTTCCAGCGTCTTCCACGCGCCGCTGTCGAGGATTTCGAGCGGCCGGTAGCGCTTCTTGTAGTCCATCTTCGGATGGCCGTCGATCCAGAAGCCGAGATAGACGTGCGGCAGGCCGCGTTCGCGCGCGATGGCGATCTGGCTCAGGATCGCGAACGTGCCGAGGCCGCGCGCGGACTCGTCCGGATCAAAAAACGTATAGACGGCCGAGAGTCCGTTCGCGCAGAAGTCGGTGACGGCGATCGCGACGAGGCGTTCGCCGCTGCGGAATTCGAGAAAGCGCGTCGGGCTCCACGTCGTGTAGAGGAAGCGAGAGAAATCCTCGGCGTGCGCGTCGTCCATGCCGCCGTCGCGATGGCGGGATTTGAGATACCGCTGGTAGAGCGAGAAATATTCCTCGCTATAACCGGCCGGAACGATGCTCAGCGAGAGGTCGCCATTGCGCGCGAGGCATCGGCGCTGCGCGCGATCGCAACGGAATTGCGCGACAGGCACGCGGCACGCGATGCAGGCGCGGCAGGCTTGGCATTGCGGATGGTAGACGTGGCCGCCCGCGCGGCGGAAACCGCGCTGCATGGCGGTGTCGTAGAGTTGCGGCAGTTGCGGCGCGCTCGGGTCTATGACGAGGTTCTGCGCCGTGCGTTCCGCGAAATAGCCGCAGGGATGCGGCAAGGTCTGAAAGAGGCGGACGACGTCGGAGCGCATGATGCAATTTTAGCGCTGCGACTTCGATTTTGTTGCGTACTCATCGACTGAGTGCATAGTGAACGTCTGGCGCGACAGTGTGCAACGATCCGCGCGTTCCGCACCGCTGACGGGCGCGGTTGGCGAGACAGCTGATAAAGTTCGCCCGATGCCGTCGCCTGCCTTGTCGATCCTCCATTCCGTTTTCGGTTATGCCGCGTTCCGCGGCGAGCAGCAGGCGATCGTCGAGCACGTCGCGGGCGGCGGTGACGCGCTCGTGCTCATGCCGACCGGCGGTGGCAAGTCGCTGTGCTACCAGATCCCGGCGTTGTTGCGCGACGGTTGCGCGGTCGTGGTGTCGCCGCTGATCGCGCTCATGCAGGATCAAGTCGACGCGCTGCGCCAGCTCGGCGTCGAGGCGGCGTTCCTCAATTCCAGCCTCGACGCGCCTGCGCAGCGCGAAGTCGAGCAGCGCTTTTCGCGCGGCGACCTGAAACTGCTTTACGTCGCGCCGGAGCGATTGCTGACGGAACGCTGCCTTGATCTCGTCGCACGCTCGCCCGTCGCGCTGTTCGCGATCGACGAAGCGCATTGCGTGTCGCAATGGGGCCACGATTTCCGCCCGGAATATCGCCAGCTCACGATCTTGCACGAGCGCTTTCCGGATATTCCGCGCATCGCGCTGACCGCGACCGCGGACGCGCCGACGCGGCGCGAGATCGTCGAACGCCTCGCGCTGGAAGACGCGCGCGAGTTCGTGTCGAGTTTCGACCGGCCGAACATCCGCTATCGCGTCGTCGAGAAGGACGATGCGCGGCGCCAGCTCAAGGATTTCCTCGCCGCGCATCGCGGTGAATCCGGCATCGTCTATTGCTTGTCGCGGCGCAAGGTCGAGGACACGGCGGAGTGGCTGGCCAGCGAGGGCATCGACGCGATGCCGTACCACGCCGGCATGGACGCAAACCTGCGCGCGGCGAACCAGCAGCGGTTTTTGCGCACGGAAGGCGTGGTCATGGTCGCGACGATCGCGTTCGGCATGGGCATCGACAAGCCGGACGTGCGCTTCGTCGCGCATCTGGATCTGCCGAAAAGCATCGAAGGCTATTACCAGGAAACCGGTCGCGCCGGCCGCGATGGTTTGGCATCCGACGCGTGGCTTTGCTACGGCCTCGGCGACGTCGTCACGCTCATGCAGTTCATCGCGCAGTCGGAAGCGGGCGAGGAACGCAAGCGCGTCGAGCGCGCCAAGCTCGATGCATTGCTCGGCTACGCCGAGACGACCGCGTGCCGCCGCCAGCGCCTGCTTGCGTATTTCGGCGAGGAACTCGCGCAGCCCTGCGGCAATTGCGACAACTGCCTCGATCCGCCGCAGACCTGGGACGCGACCGTCGTGGCGCAGAAGGCGCTGTCGTGCGTCTACCGCACCGGCCAGCGTTTCGGCGTCGGCCATCTGACTTCGGTGCTGCGCGGCGAAGCGGACGAGCGCATCCGCCAGCTTCGCCACGACGAACTCGGCGTATTCGGCGCGGGCGCCGATCTCGACAAGACGCAATGGCGCGGCGTGTTCCGCCAACTCGTCGCACTCGGGCTGCTTGCGCCCGACGACGAAGGGTTCGGCACGCTGCGCCTGACTTCGGCGAGCCGCGCCGTGCTCAAGGGCGAGGAAGCCGTGCACTTGCGCCGCCAGGCCGATCGCACGGCGCGTCGCGCGTCACGCCAGCAGGCGCGCGGCGAGCGCACGCGCGCGAACCTCGACATCGCGCCCGACGAAGCGCCGCTGTGGGACGCCTTGCGCGGCCTTCGCGCACGCTTGGCGAAGGAGCAGAGCCTGCCGGCTTACGTGATCTTCCACGACGCGACCTTGTTCGCGATGCTGCGGGAACGTCCGCAGACGTTGCGCGAACTCGGTGCGATCGGCGGCGTCGGCGAGCGCAAGCTCGAGCGTTACGGCGCGGACTTCCTCGGCGTGTTGCGCGGGGGGTAACGAAGAATTTACGTGGCGCGGATTTGCGCAGCATCGCTCCCCAAGAACGCGGCTGCTCCCGGTAAACTATCGGCTTCCGGCGCCTTCTTCCCATCGTTCCGAGCATGCCGATTTCCGACTCCAGCCCGACCGCGCGCCTGCGGCTGCGCCGCCTTGTCGCGCGCAGCACGACGGCCGCGCTAGCCGCGACGCTTGCCGCGTGCGTGGCGCTGCCGGTGCCGCCACTGCCAGACGAAACGCCCGCGCAGTGGGAGCGGGCCAATGCCGCGCCCGCGCCTGATCTGCGTTCGTGGTGGAAGGCGTTCCACGATCCCGCGCTCGATCGTCTCGTCGACGCCGCGCTCTCCGACAACCTCACGCTGGCGCAATCCGTCGCGCGCGTGGAAGCCGCGCGCCAACTGGCCGGCGCGAGCGATCTCGCGCATCTGCCGCAAGTCAATTTCCACACCTACTCCGAACCGACGCCGGACAGCAGCGCGAGCTATTTCCAATTCGGTTTCGACGCGAAATGGGAATTCGGCTGGTTCGGCCGCAGTACCAGCGAGCATCGCGTCGCCGCCGGCAATCTCGACGCCGCGTACGCAGACGCGCAATCGGCGCGCGTCAGCGTCGTCGCCGAAACGGTGAAGACCTATCTCGAGCTTCGCGGCGCGCAGCAGCGGTTGACCTTGCTCGACGGCGTCGCGAATGACGCGCAGCGTCGCGGCGACCTCGTCGCCACGCGCGTGCGCCTGCGCATGGCTGCACCCGGCGAGCTGGTGCGTGCGCAGGCGCAAGCCGCCGCCGCGCAGGCTGCGCTTGCCGAACCGCGCGTGGCGATCGCGCGCAGCCGCCACCAGCTTGCCGCCTTGCTCGGTCGCGCCGAGCCCGACGATGCGCTGCTCGGCGAAGGCGCGTTCCCGCAACTCGGCGAAAGCGGCATTGCCAGCGCGCCCGCCGATCTCGTGCGCACGCGGCCGGACATCCGCCGCGCCGAAGCCGACGTGCTCAAATCGGCCGGCGAACTCGGCATTGCGCGCGCCGATCGCCTGCCGCGGCTCGGCCTCGGCGGCGCGCTCACCTACGCGGCGCGCGTGATCGGCCGCACGCGTTTGTCCGACGCCGACGGCATCGTCACCTTCGGTCCGGCGATCGAGATTCCGCTGCTCGACTGGGGCATGCGCCAGACCGTCGTCGACGCGCGCGACGCGCAACTCTCGGCGAGCGTGTTCGCGTATCGGCAGGCGGTTATCGACGGCATTGCCGAAGCCGAAACCGCGCTCGCCACGCTCGAAGAACAGCGCCGTCGCGAAGCCGCACTCGCGCAGACGCTGGCGCCGCTTGAGCACGAAACGCAGGCCGCGGCGACGCGCCAGCGACTCGGTTTCGCCGACGGCATCGACCGCCTCGACGCCGACGCCGCGCTCGCGCAGGCCAAACTCGACACGCTCGCCGCGCAGCAGGATCGCGCCGTCGCCTTCGTCGCGTTGTACAAGGCGCTCGGCGGAGCGCCGTTGCCGCCGCCGGATCAAGCCCTGTCGTCCACATCGCGACCGGCGCATTCAACGGCCAAGGCGGCGCGCTGATGGTGCCGCTCGCGCGCAAGACGCTGTTGCACGAATGGCGGCGTTTCCTGCCGTCGGCGCTTGCGGTCGCGTTCTCGGGCCTGCTGTTGCTCGTGCAGTCCGCGCTCGTGCTCGGCATCTTCGGCAGCGCGGCGGTGTACGTCGACAAATCCGGCGGTGATTTGTGGCTCGGTTTTCCGGGCACGCAGAGCATCGAACTCGGCCGGCCGATTTCCGACCAGGCGAAGATCGCCGCGCTCATGGATCCGGCTGTCGAACGCGTCGAGCCGTTCAACTGGCTCGACGGCGACTGGCGCGGCCCCGCCGACAAGGGCGGCGTCTCGGTCTTCATTTCCGGCATCGACACGCGCCGCGACGCGCTGATGTTCGCCGACGTGCTCGCGCCGGAGCTGCGCGCGCGGCTCGACGAACCGGACGGCGTGATCGTCGATCGCGCCGATCTGTCGAAACTCGGTCTCGCCGTCGGCGGACAGGCCGTGCTCAACGGGCATCGCGTGCGCATCGTCGGCGTCGGCAGCGGCCTGCGCGCGCTCGGCGGCGTCAACATCTTGACGTCGCTCGATACCGCTCGACGCCTCGACAACGGCGAACATGCGGGGCAGGTCGCGTACTACGTCGTCAAACTGCGCGATCCCGCGCAGGCGCGCGCGGTGCGCGAGCGCCTCGACGCGGCGGGCAAATCCGGGCGTTTCCAGGCATGGACGCGCGATGCGTTCGCGCGCCGCGCGGTGTCGTACTGGATGTTCGAAACCGGCGCGGGGCTCGGCGTGCTGTTCCTCGCCGTCGTCGTCGTGCTCGTCGGCGCGGTGATCACGAGCCAGACATTGATGGGCGCGGTCGCCGGTTCGATCCGCGAGTACGCGACGCTGCATGCGCTCGGCGTCGGCGTGCGCGCGCTGCGCCGCGTCGTGCTCGAGCAGGCGGCGTGGGTCGGCGCGTTCGGCATCGTCGCCGGCGGCCTCGTCACCGTGCTCGTCGTCGCGCTTGCGCAGCGCCGCGACGTGCCCGCGCAACTGAGCCCGCTTGTCGTGCTCGTCTGCGCGGCGCTGGTGATGGGCATCGCACTCCTTTCCGGGCTTGCCGCGTTGCGCACGTTGCGTCATGCCGATCCGGCGTCACTGCTGCGATGAACGCCACGCTCGCCGCGCAATCGATCAGCAAGGCCTTCGTCACCGGCAAGGTGCGCACGGACGTGCTGCGCGATTTGTCGATCGAGATTTTCCCGGCGGAATTGAGCCTCGTTTCCGGGCCGTCGGGCTGCGGCAAGAGCACGTTGCTGGCGATCCTGTCGGGCTTGCTCGACCCGGATTCGGGGCATGTTTTCGCACTCGGCGAAGACCTTGCGCGCTTGCGTCCGGCCGCGCTCGAACGCTTCCGCCTGCAGCACACCGGCTTCGTGTTCCAAGGCTTCAACCTGTTTCCCGCGCTGACTGCGGTGGAGCAGGTCATGCTGCCGCTCGACCATCTGGGCTTCGACACCGCGAGCGCACGGCGCCGCGCCGAACTCGTCCTCGACGAGGTCGGACTCGCCAGCCGCAGGCACCTCAAGCCCGCGGAATTGTCCGGCGGCGAGAAGCAGCGCGTCGCGATCGCGCGCGCGCTCGCGAAGGAGCCGCAACTGCTGTTCGCCGACGAGCCGACGAGTGCGCTCGACGCCGCCAACGGTCAGATCGTCATCGACACCTTGCATCGCATCGCCCGCACGCACGGCGCGACCGTGCTCTGCGTGAGCCACGATCCGCGTCTCATCTCCCACGCGGATCGCGTTCTGGCGATGGAGGATGGCAAGATACTCTCCGACCGCCGCGTGCCGGCCGCCGTTTCCAAGGACATTCCGCAATGAGCGCAGTTCGCGCCCGTTTCCTGCTGCCATTTGCCGTCGCCATTGCGCTGTGCGCCTGCGCGAAGACCGAGCACGCACCCGCCGCGAACGACGCACCGGTTTCCGCGTGGCTGGCGATGGCGCGTGGGCAAGTCGACGTCGAAGGTGGCCTCGTCGCGATCGCCGCTTCGCGCGACGGCCGTCTCGATACCGTGCGCGTCGAGGACGGCGACACGGTGAAGCAGGGCGACGTGCTGGCCACGCTCGACGCGCGCCAGGCGCGCATCACGTTGTCGATCGCGCAGGCAGGCCTCGCGCAGGCGCGCGCGCAGGTGGACGTGCTCAAGGCCAAACTCGCGCCGGCGACGCAACTCGCGCAACGTGCAGGCGAAGCCGCCACCGCAGGCGCGACCAGCGGGCAGTCGGCCGACGAGGCGGCGACGAATCTTGCCGTGTTGAAATCCGAAATCGGTGCGGGAGACGCGGCCGTCGCCGTCGCGCGCCAGCATGTCGATCAGGCGCAGGCCGAACTCGACGCGCTGACGCTGCACGCGCCGGTCGCGGGCCGCATCGTGCGGCGTTCGGCGCACGTCGGCGACGTCGTTTCCGCGCAGGCGGCGACTGCACTGTTCCAACTGCTTCCCGATCGTCCGCGCATCGTCCGCGCGGAGCTCAACGAGGCCTACGTCGACCTCGTCAAACCCGGCATGCAGGCCGAAGTCGTGCGCGAATCCGGTGCCGGCGCGCCCGTACAAGCCGAAGTGCTGCGCGTCGGCGAAGTGTTCGGTCCGAGCCGCCTCACCGACGATCCGATCGAGCGCGCCGGCGTCCACGACGTCGACTGCGTGCTGAAGCTGTCCGGCGGCGATTTCCGCATCGGCCAGCGCGTGCTGGTGCGCTTCAAGAAGCCGTGACGGCGGATCGGGATTCGCGGAAGCGCTGCTGTTTTCCCGGATTTCCGGCCCGAAACCCTCGCGAAAGACGCCCGTCCTAGGCTGCAAAGCGTGGCGATCCCGGTTGGATCGCAGGAAAACCCGCGTGTCCCACTGGACCATACTTTGCGATTTCGACGGCACCATCTCCGTCGAAGACATCACCGACGCCTTGCTCGTACGCTTCGCGAAGCCGGGCTGGGAAGACATCGAACAGGCGTGGAAGCGCGGCGAAATCGGCTCGCGCGAGTGCATGGCGCGGCAGATCGCGCTGCTCGACGCCAGCCGCGACGAACTCGACGCGCACCTCGACGAGATGGCGATCGACCGCGCTTTCCCGGTCTTCGCCGCCGCCGTGCGCGAAGCCGGCGTGCCGCTGACCGTGCTCAGCGACGGGCTCGACTATTCGATCCGGCGCATCCTCGCGAACAACGGCCTGGGCGACCTGCCGGTCGTGGCCAATCGCCTCGTCGCGGAAGGCGAGCGCGGCTGGCGCCTCGAATTCCCGTACAGCAGCCCCGATTGCCGCAGCGGCAACTGCAAGTGCGCGAGCGCCGGCAGTGCGCACGCCGATCGCCGCCGCGTGCTCGTCATCGGCGATGGCGCGTCGGATTTCTGCGTCTCGGGCGAAGCCGACCTCGTCTTCGCCAAGCATCGCCTCATTGAGCATTGCCGCGCCGCGGGCATTCCCTACGTGCCGATCGCGAGCTTCGCCGACGCGCTCGACCTGTTGCCGACGCTGCTCGCGGGCGAACTCGCCGCGCACGGCCAGGTCGCGCCGCTGCCCGCGCTGCAGGCGGCCTGACGCGAAACCGCTTCCAACGCCGGCGCTGCATGCGTCGGCGTTTTCTTTTTGAAACTTCCGATCCGCCGATCGCGCGCGATCGATCCACTTCCGGAGTCGCATCCTTGAATACCGACCAATCGCAAAAATCCCTCGTCGCCGGCCTCGACACGCATCGCAGCGGCGAACTGTTCGGCGCCGCGTGCAAGCTGATTCCCGGCGGCGTGAACAGCACCGCGCGTGCGACCTGGTCGGGCTGGAATCCGTATCCGCTGTTCGTCGACAAGGGCGAGGGTTCGCATCTCACCGACGTCGACGGCAACCAGTACATCGACTACCTGCTCGGCCTCGGCCCGATGATCTTCGGTCACCGCCCGAAGCGCGTGACGCAGGCTGTCGTCGATTTCATCCAGAACCGCGGCACCGTGTTCGCGCTGCCGACCGAAGACGAAGCGCGTCTTGCGCAGAAGATCGTCGACGCGATCCCGAGCGTGGACATGGTGCGCCTGTGCAACACCGGCACAGAGGCCGTGCTCTACGCGACGCGACTCGCGCGCGCGTTCACCAAGCGCAACAAGATCATCCGCTTCGAAGGCATGTACCACGGCTTCTCCGACGGCGTGTACTGGAGCAAGCATCCGAACATCGCCAAGGCCGGTCCGGACAATCGCCCGATCGCCGTGGCGCAAGGCCCGGGCATGCCGAAGGGCGTCGAGGAAAACCTCATCATCCTTCCGTGGAACGACGCGCAGGTGCTCGCCGACACGATCGCGCGCGAAGGCGACAGCATCGCCGCCGTGCTCACCGAGCCGGTCATGTGCAACACGGGCTGCATCCTGCCGCAGCCGGGCTATCTCGAAGCGATGCGCGAACTGACCGCGAAGCACGGCATCGTGCTGATCTTCGACGAGGTCATCACGGGCTTCCGCCTCGGTCTCGCAGGCGCGCAGGGCCGACTCGGCATCAAGCCGGACCTGTCCGTGTTCGCGAAGGGCATCGGCGGCGGCTTCCCGGTCGCGGCGATGGGCGGTCGTGCCGACATCATGGCGCTCGTCGCCAACGGCACGGTGTCGATGGCTGGCACCTACAGTGCGAACGGCATCGCGATCGCGGCCGCGAACGCGGCGCTCGACGAACTGCGCACGCCTGGGCTGTACGAGAAACTCGACGAAGTCTCCGACGCGCTGCGCCACGGTCTGGAAAAGGTGCTCAAGGACGCCGGCCTGCCGGCCTACGTTGTCGGCATCGGCCCGCTGATGCAGGTCTGGTTCGCGAAGGACGCGATCCACAACTACCGCGACGCCGAACGCCACGCCGACCAGAAGATCTTCGACGTGTGGTGGCGCGGCATGCTCGCGCGCGGCGTGCTGTTCCATCCGGGCGCCTACGAAAACCTGTTCGTCTCGACGGCGCACACGCACGAAGATGTCGCGAAGACGCTTGAAGCGGCGAAGCAGGTCGCGGCGGAACTCGCGCGCGCGGCTTGAGCCATCCTCTGTTTGCAGCGGAAAAGCCGGCGCAACGACGCCGGCTTTTCGTTTCCCGATCCGTGAAGCAGCCGGTGCGGCAACGCAATCGCCGCCGCGCCGTCACGTTTTCGACGCAGCTTTCTTCAGCGCGGCGAGCAACTCGCCTTCGCGTTCGGCAGTGATGCCCGCGCCCAGTTTGTTCTGGCGCTCGGCCGGCAACGTGCGAAACCACGCGAGCGTGTCCGCGGCCGTCGTCGCGAGCGGGCGGAACGTGAGCCCGGCCGCTTGCGCGCGCGCGATGCTGCGCGTCGCGAACGCGGGATCGTCCTTGCGCGGAATCCACACCGGCATGTCGCTCCACGCCGACACCTTGTTCGCCGCGAGGAAATCGTCCGGCGCCCAGACGAAGCGCGCAGCGGCCGTTCCGCTCGCGCGGATGCCGTGCAGCATCGCCGCCATCGATAGCTGGAAATCCGGGCCGGTCGCGTTGAAGGTGCCGAAGGCACGCTGCTCCGCCATGCGGATCGTCCACTCGGCGAGATCGCGCGCGTCGATGAACTGCACAGGGTCTTCGCCGTCGCCCGGAGCGAGCACGTCGCCGCCGCGCGCGACGCGCACCGGCCAGTAGGTGAATCGATCGCTCGCGTCGCCGGGGCCGACGATGAGGCCGGGGCGGATGATCGTCGTCTTGCCCGGAAACTGTTTCGCGGCTTCCTTCTCCGATTGCGCCTTGAGCGGGCCGTACAGGCGCATGTCTGCCTTCAATGTGTCCTGCGTCTCCTTGTAAGCGTTCTTGCCGGTGTAGCTCGCGAGCGGCGCGTCTTCGCCCGCACCCGTGGCCGAACCGTCCGCGTACACGGAAATCGTCGAGATGAAGATGTACTGGCCGACGCGGCCGTGCAGCGCGCGTCCGGCATCCCGCACCCAGAATGGCAGCGTGGTCGGATTGTCGATGCAGACGTCCCATTCGCGGCCGGCGAGCGACTTGAGATCGCCGGTATTGCGGTCGCCCGTGAGTTCCTCGACGCCGGCCGGCCAATCCTGCGGACGCTTGCCGCGATTGAACAGCGTGACCTTGTGCCCGCGCGCGAGCGCGTAGCGCACCTGGTGCGGGCCGGTGAAGCCGGTGCCGCCAAGGATGAGGATGCGCAGCGGACGCGCGGGCGCTTGCGCGTCGGACGCGCGTGCGAACGGCGCGCGCAACACGCTGCCGCCAGCGGCAGCGAGCAAGCCGAGCTTGAGCCACTCACGACGATTCAAAGGCATTGCGTTCTCCTTGAAGTGAATCAGATGCGAAGTCGATCGGATGCAACGGAGGAAGCTTCCTGCAGGCCGGCATGTGCGCGGCCGAGCCACGCCGCAAGCGCGAGCCACGCCACGGCCAAGGCCGTCGCGACGAGCGCGATGCCGGGCGCACCGAACCCGTGCGCCGACAGTCCGCCCTGCGCCCAGATGCCCAATTGATCGCCGCCGCGATAGACGAAGGTGTCGATCACGTTCTTCGTCTTGTACTTGTCCTCGCGCGGCAGCGGCACGTACAGCGATTCGCGCGCGGGACGCATCAGCGCGAAATCGAACGTACGCCGCGCGACCTGGAACACGACGAGCACGGCGGCAATGGGCGCCGCCGCCAGCGCCGCGAATCCCGCGATCGAAACGAGCGGCAGGATGCACAGCATCGCGGTCGTGCCGATGCGCGCGAACAGGCGGCCTGTCACGAACAACTGGAGCAGCAGCGTCGCGGCGTTGACCGTGGCATCGACGTTCGCGAACCATGCGATGCGCGCGGCGCGATCGGCGAACGTCGCCGCGACGATCTGCGCTTGCACGCTGTACAGGAAGGTCGAGCCGATCGTGAACAGCGCGATGAAAACCGCGATGCCGGCAAGATACGGCGAGCGCGCGACGTGGACGATTCCCGCAAACGCGCTGCCTCCGACCGATGCGTTCTCGATGCGCGACTATTCGCCCGCCACCGCTGCCGTGCGCGCACTCAACGCGCGCATACAGCGCAACGCGCACTCGAGCAGCGCAGCCGAAACGAGCAGCAGCGGCGCCGCGCCGATGCGTCCCGCGAGCCAGCCGGTCAGCAGGCCGCCGACGAGTCCGCCGAGCGTGCCGCCCGCGGCGATCATGCCGAACAGGCGTCGCGCCTGTTCGCCGCGGAACGCATCGGTCATCACGCTCCACGACAGCGACACCGCGAACAGGTTGAACACGCTGACCCAGACGAAGAACACCGGCGCGGCCCACGCGGGCGCGGACGTGGGGTCGCGCAGCAGCACGAAGAAGCCGCACAGGCACGCGATGAGGGTTCGGCACGACCACGTCGCCACGCGTGCGCGCGGCAATGTCGCGACGAGCCTGCCGAACAGCGGCGTCAGCGCCAGCGTCGCGCCGAGCGTGCCGAGGAACAACCACGGCAGACGTTCGCCGCCGCCGATCGCGCCGATCTCGTCGCGGATCGGGCGCAGCACGTAATAACCGGAGAACACGAAGAAGAAGCACGCAGCGGCCAACACGACGGACGCGCGTTCTTCGCCGCGCACGGAAAGCATGCGGCGAAGCAGCGTGTTCGATGCATCAGCGGGCGAGGATGGCTGCATGGAAACCCCGGATTCATGGTCAGCGTAAGCCGCGGCGTTGCGCGCCGGGCAGGGCCGGAAGTCAGTGTTCGTGTTTGCGGACCGGCGCTGCGCGTCGTCGCGCGCAGCGGATTAACGGAAACCTGATACGCGCGATCCGCGCATACCCAAGAATCGCGCAGCGAAAATATCCAACGGGGAGCGCTGCGTGCATAGAAGATTTCTTGCGGTTTTGCTGTGTATTTCCGCATGGGCGGCGGCTGACGAGCCGCCCGCGCCGAGCGATGCCGTATCGATGGACACCATCGTTGTCGCCGGCGCACAGCCGGGGCCGGGTTTGTGGAAGGTCAGCAAGGGCGATCATGTGTTGTGGGTGCTCGGCACGCTGTCCCCGTTGCCGGAAAAGATGCAATGGCGCGCTGATGAGGTCGCCGAACGCATCGCGCAATCGCAGGTCGTGCTGCGGGCGCCCGGGATAGCCTTGAAGGCCGACGTCGGGTTCTTCGGCCAGCTTGCGCTGCTGCCGTCATTGGTCGGCGTGCGCAACAACCCGGACGACAGGAAGCTCGACGAGGTCGTGCCCGCCGAGCTCTACGCGCGCTGGAAACCGCTCAAGGAACGCTATCTGGGTCGCGGCGGCAAGGTCGAGAAATGGCGGCCCATGTTCGCCGCCGAAGAACTGTACAAGGCTGCGATCCGCAAGAACGGCATGACCGTCGGTGCAGGCGCGATCAACGACAAGATCGAAGAAATCGCCAAGCGGGCGAAGATCAAGCCGACGCCGGTGGCCGTCGTCATCGGCATCGACAAGCCGCGCGATGCGATCAAGGAATTCAAGAAATCTTCGCTCGACGATCTCGATTGCTTCGCGAAGACGCTCGATCGCATCGAGACCGATCTCGGCACGATGAAGCAGCGCGCGAACGCCTGGGCGACCGGCGACCTCGATGCCTTGCGCGCGTTGCCATACACCGACCAGTACACGGCTTGCGTGCAGGCGATCCAGCGCACGGGCGCATTGCGCGAGGCGGGCGATCTCGACAAGCGCATCGAGCAGGCTTGGCTCGATGCCGCGACGAAGATGCTCGATGCGAACGCGAGCAGTGTCGCGCTGTTGCCGATGGGTCGCGTAATCGGCAAGGACAGTTATCTGGCGAAGATGCAAGCACTGGGATACGCGGTGACGGCGCCGGATGAAATGGACACCGCATCGCCTGACTCGCACTGATGCGTTGGATTCCTCGTTTCATCCGTTCAAAATGAAAAGCCCCGCCGAAGCGGGGCCATAAAGGTTCGACCAGCGACGCCCGAAGCTCGGGCGCCGCCCTGGCTGCCGTTACAGGCGGCAGCCGTCGAAGCCGTTCTCGAAGACCAGATCGGTGTTCGTGCCGACCGAGAACGGAGCGCTCAGCGCACTCAGCGAACCGCTCGTCGCCTTCACGGTGAGGCCCGCGGCGATCGTGTGGAACGATTGCGTGCTGCTCAGCGTCGCCACGCCGTTGCTGATCGTCACACTGCCGAGGTCGACGCTGCCGCCGCAGGCGGCGATCGTGAAGTCGGCCGTACCGCCGACCGGCAACGTGTTGCCGCTGCCGTCCTGCACCTCGACGGCGATCGTGCCGAGCTGGCCGCCCTGCACGAGGTTGGCCGGCTGCGTCGTGAAGACGAGGACGTTGGCGGCGAAGGTCGCGGTCACGGCGAGGCTCGCCGTCACATTCGTGTCGGTGCGCGGGTTCGCGGTCGAACCGTCGCTCCACTGCACGAAGTGGTAATCCGTGGCCGGGATCGCCGTGACCGGCGTGCCGTTCGCGCCGTAGCTGACGGTTTGCGAGGTCGTGCCGCTCAGCGAGCCGTTCGCGCCGGCGCTGTAGGTCAGCGTGTAGGTGTTCGTCGTGCAGGTCACCGACACGTTGGTCACGTTGCCCGACAGGTTTGTGCCGCTGCCATTGGTCACCACGCAGGTCTGGCCCGTCGGCTGCGTCGCGACGGTGACGTTCCAGCCGTCGCCGAAGTTGAGCGCGGTGCCGAAGGTGAAGCTGCCATTGGCCTGCGAGGCAATCGTCTGCGAGGTGCTCGAGGTCGTATCGGTCAGCTTGAGGCCGACCGTGTTCGAGCCCGTGAGGCCGCCGACGGCGCCGCCGATCGTGTAGGTGTTCGTGGTGCAGGTCACCGACACGGTGGTCACGTTGCCCGACAGGTTCGTGCCGCTGCCGTTGGCGACTGCGCAGGTCTGGCCGGTGGGCTGCGTCACAACCGTGACGTTCCAGCCGTCACCGAAGTTGAGCGCGGTGCCGAAGGTGAAGCTGCCGTTGGCCTGCGAGGCGATCGTCTGCGACGTGCTCGACGTCGTATCGGTGAGCTTGAGGCCGACCGTGTTCGAACCCGTCAGACCGCCGACGGCGCCGCCGATCGTGTAGGTGTTCGTGGTGCAGGTCACCGATACGTTGGTGACGTTGCCCGACAGGTTCGTGCCGCTGCCGTTGGTCACCGAGCAGGTTTGACCCGTCGGCTGCGTCGCGACGGTGACACTCCAGCCATGGCCCGCAGTCAACGCAGTGCCGAAGGTGAAGTTGCCATTGGCCTGCGAAGCGATCGTCTGCGACGTTCTCGAGGTCGTATCGGTCAGCTTGAGGCCGACGGTGTTCGACCCCGTGAGGCCCCCGACGGCGCCGCCGATCGTGTAGGTGTTCGTGGTGCAGGTCACCGACACGTTGGTCACGTTGCCCGACAGGTTCGTGCCGCTGCCATTGGTCACTGAGCAGGTTTGACCCGTCGGCTGCGTCGCGACGGTGACGTTCCAGCCGTCGCCGAAGTTGAGCGCGGTGCCGAAGGTGAAGTTGCCATTGGCCTGCGAGGCGATCGTCTGCGAGGTGCTCGACGTCGTATCAGTCAGCTTCAAGCCAACGGTGTTCGACCCCGTGAGGCCGCCGACGGCTCCGCCGATCGTGTAGGTGTTCGTCGTGCAGGTGACTTGCACCGTCGACACGTTGCCCGACAGGTTCGTGCCGCTGCCATTGGTCACTGAGCAGGTTTGACCCGTCGGCTGCGTCGCGATGGTGACACTCCAGTCATGGCCCGCAGTCAACGCAGTGCCGAAGGTGAAGCTGCCGTTGGCTTGCGAGGCAATCGTCTGCGAGGTGCTCGACGTCGTATCGGTGAGCTTGAGGCCGACCGTGTTCGAGCCGGCGAGGCCTGTCACGGAACCACCCACCGTGTACGAGGCCGCCGAGGATACGCATTTCACGTTCACGTTGTTGACGTTCATGCTGGCGACCGTGCCGCTGCCGTTGGACAGGGTGCAGGTCGCGCCGCTGGGTTGCGTCTGGATGGCGACGGCGTAGGTCGCGGCATTGGCGAGGCCTGTCGAGAACGCGTACGAGGTCGCGCTGGGTGCGACGGTCGCGGTCTGCGCGCCGCTGTTCAGCGACAGCACGAGGCCGGAAGCAGCGCCGAGGCCGCTCACGTCGCCGCCGATGGCGTAGGTGCTGATAGGCGCGCAACTCGGGAACGTGAAGTTGCCGACGCGCGTGCTCCAGTTGAAGCTGCCGCTCGTGGTCAGGTATTCGGTGGTGTACCAGAACGTGCAGCCGTCGGCCGGATCCAGCGTCATGCCGCTGTAGTCGCCCCAGCGCGTATTCCCGTTGCCGGTCTGCGAGCCGGCGCCGGCCTGCATCTGCACTTCCGACTGCATGGTGTTCGGCGTGTCGGTGGCGAGGCGGCCGGTATAGGCGATCGACGGAAAGGCCGAACCGCTCGAGGTGCTGTAGCCGAGCGCCATGTTGCCCGATGTGTCCATCGCCAGTGAGGGCATCCAGCGGTACAACGTGGTATCCGGCGAGTACGTCGATTGCTGTTGAACCGTCGGCGTGCCGTTCGGGTCGCGCAGCTCATACCAGCGCACGCCCGTCTGGCTTGCGGCGGTTGCTCCCACGCGCACGGAATGACTGACCGTCAGCGATTCGTGGTCGCCGAAGTTGTAATAGGCCAGGCGGTACATCAAGCGGTCGCTGAGCGAATCCAGCTTGATCGTGCTGCTCTTCTGCGGAATGCAGGTGCCGTCGTTGCTGTCGTTGCTGTCGCAGGCATAGCTGAATGCGGCGACCGGCAGATTGACCGGCCCGGTCAACGAGGTGTTGGCGGTGTTGGTCCAGTCGACATGGAACTTCCACAGGTCGAGCGAGTTGGTATCCCACATCGCGAGATAGTTCGGCGCGCCGTTCGGCGGCGGGTTGACGCCATCGGCGTCGGACGGCAGCACGCCGCCGTAGTTGCTGCCCATGTCCACGCATTGCTGTGTCGCGGCCGCGCCGGACAGCATTTTGGCGCGGTCGTATGCGCACACCTTGCTGCCGAGGAATGAGGTGCCCGCCGCGTTGAAGTCGTTGAAGGTGACGTAATAGCCGTCGGGCCACGTGCCCATCTTCGGGTAGTCGGTGAACGTGTTGTTGCCATAGGAGAACGCATAGACCCACCAGCCGCCGGTCGCATCGGACGTTTTCGATACGGCCACGCACTGCGAATACGGCGTGCTCGAAACGGAGAATTGCGAAATGACCCAACGGTCGGCCAGCTTGTCGTAGACCACCACGCCGTCGCCGTCGTTGTTGGTCTTGCAGCCGCCGCTCAGCGTGGAGAACAGCGTCTTGGTCGTGGTCGGCCCGAGCAGTTTGGTACCGGCTTTGTTGAACACGGCAAAACTGGAATTGACGACCTGCACGTACTGCGTGCGGCCCACTGCGCCGACGGTGTCGGGCGGAATGGAATTGACGAGGAAGCCCGACATGCCCTGGCCCACACCAAGGAAAGTGCTGTTCGGCGAGGGCGTCTGGAGCATCGGCGACTGGGTGTGCGACTGCAGCGCGCCGTCGGTATTGCCGCTCGATCCCGGCCGGTACGGCAGCAATCCCTCGAAATGGGTGCGTTGGCCGGTTTGCGGCACCGAAGGCGTGTCCCGCAGCGAAACGATTTCGCCGCGCTCCGCTTGCGGAGTGAAGACGACCTTGCCCACGCTGGGCAGCTGCGTCGTGGAGCGCTCCGCGCGAATGTCGCCGTCCTCATCCTCGGCGTGAAGCGTGGCTGCGCCAAAACCGACGCAGGACAACATCAGCGCGCATGCAAACGCGCTCTTGCGAAATGTCGTGATCATTTTTTTTCCCATGAGCCCACGTGATGCGGGCAGCCCTGCCGCGATCAACGCAGCCGGCGATGTTCGTCGCGGCCGTTGTTGCGGGCTCGGCATATTAGAGTATTTCCGCTCATTCCAGCGCCGTAGAGACCCTCGTTATTTCGTCAGTAAATCGACAGGTTTGTCGGCAACGTGAAAGCGTGCTCGCAGTGAAAGCGTGCTCGCACGCCAGGCGTAGAGTTTCTCGGCTCGATCGCGAGCGTCGGATCTGTCGCGAAGAGACGTTCCTCGCGCGTGCTAGCATCCGCGCGCATGACGAATACCCTCGAAAACGCGGATTCCGCGACGCTCCATCGAACCGCGCTTGCCACCTTCGACGATCTGCTCGCGCAGGCGCGCGTGGCGGGCGATCCGGAACCGACCGCGATGACGCTCGCGACGATCCGCGGCGGCCGCCCGCATGCGCGCATCGTGCTGCTCAAGGGCGCGGACGCGCGCGGATTCCGCTTCTTCACGAACTACGACAGCGCCAAGGGCGATGACCTTGCCGTGCATGCGCAGGCCGCGTTGTGCTTCCACTGGAAGACGCTGCGCAACGGCGTGCAGGTGCGCGTCGAAGGCTGCGTCGAAAAACTTTCCGCGCAGGAATCGGACGCGTACTTCGCGACGCGCGCGCGCGGCAGCCAGCTCGGCGCGTGGGCGTCGCTGCAGTCGCAGCCACTGCCCAATCGCGCCGAATTCGACGCGCGTTATGTGGAGGCCGAACGGCGTTTCGCCGGTGGCGACGTGCCGCGCCCGCCGCACTGGGGCGGCTATCTCGTCGTGCCCGATCGCATCGAGTTCTGGTACGGCGCGGATTTCCGTTTGCACGAACGCGTGCTGTATCGACTCGACGCAGACGGCTGGAGCAGGCAGTGGTTGTATCCGTGAGCGCGTCCGCGCGCTGAGCGTCGAGCGGGTCTCGCGTGACGCGCGTGCGACAATCCGCGCATGTCACGCCGCATCGGCCCGCGCCGCATCGTCTGCCTCACCGAGGAACCGACCGAAGTGCTCTACGCGCTCGGCGAGGACGCGCGCATCGTCGGCATTTCCGGATTTACCGTACGGCCGCCGCGCGCGCGCAAGGAAAAACCGAAAGTCTCCGCGTTCACGAGCGCGAAGATCGACGACATCCTCGCGCTGAAACCCGATTTCGTCGTCGGTTTTTCCGACATCCAGGCTGACATCGCGCGCGAGCTGGTCAAGGCCGGCGTCGAGGTGTGGATTTCGAACCATCGCAGCGTCGACGGCATCCTCGACTACATCGTGCGGCTCGGCGCGCTGGTCGGCGCGCACGACGCCGCGCGCGATTACGCGCAACGCTTGCGCGCGCATCTCGACGACGTCGCCGCGCGCAGCGCGCATTGGAAACGCCGGCCGCGCGTCTACTTCGAGGAGTGGGACGATCCGCTGATCAGCGGCATCGAATGGGTCGCGCAGCTCGTCCGCGTCGCCGGCGGCGACGACGTGTTTCCCGAGCGCGCCGCGATGCCGCTCGCGCGCGACCGCATCCTCGCCGATCCGCTCGAGGTCGTGCGGCGCGCGCCGGACATCGTGCTCGGTTCGTGGTGCGGCAAGAAATTCCGTCCCGAACGCGTCGCGGCAAGAGCGGGCTGGGACGCGATGCCCGCCGTGCGCGACGGCGAACTGCACGAGATCAAATCGCCGATCATCCTGCAGCCCGGGCCAGCGGCCTTGAGCGATGGACTCGACGCGATGCACGCCTTGTTCGCGGCATGGGCCGCGCGTCACGCGTGACCGCTATGCGGCCTGCGCGAGATGCATGCCGACATCGAGCAGCGGCGCGACGATCAGCACGCGCGCGAGCAGGATCGCCAGCGTGACGACGAACGGCGAGAAGTCCAAACCGCCAAGCGCAGGCAACTTCGAGCGCAGCGGCCGCAGCAGCGGCTCGGTGATCTGGTAGACGAGCGGCACGACGGGATTCGCGCGCTCGACGCTGATGAACGACAGCAGCACGCGCACGAAGACGATGCCGATGACAAGCACGAGCACGAAATCGAGCAGATCCGCGAACGCCATCACCGCGAGCCCGAGCAGACCGAGCCGCTGGCCGAACAGCGCATAGATGAGTGCGAGCTTGATCGCGCTGAGCAGCCACGCGAGCAGCAGCGCGCCGATGTCGATGTTGCGCCAGCCGGGGATCAGCTTGCGCAGCGGCATCAGTACCGGATTCGTCGTTTTGTAGAGGAACTGGCAGACCGGGTTGTAGAAATTCGCGCGCGCCGCCTGCAGCAGCACGCGCAGCACGAGCAGGAAGATCGCGATGCCGAACAGGCAGTCGAGAAGGATCTGGGCGGCTTGCGCGAAATAACCCATGGCGTGTCGATGGCGCTCGAACGGAACGAAGTGGCGATTGTAGGTCGGCGCCGCGACGGCGACGATGACGCCGCTGCTCAGTCGAACTGCGCGGACAGTTCGCCACCGCGTTTCGTCGCCGCGGCGACGGCCTTGGCGACGAGCCCGCGCAAATCGCCCGCGGCGAATGCGTCGAGCGCGGCGGCCGTCGTGCCGGCGGGCGAGGTGACGCGCTCGCGCAGCGTGGCCGGCGCTTCGCCGTCTTCGACGAGCATGCGTCCGGCGCCGAGGCAGGTTTGAGCGGCGAGCGAGCGTGCGACGTCGCGCGGCAAACCCTGCGCGGCGGCGGCGTCGACGAGCGCCTCGACGAGCAGGAAGAAATACGCCGGCCCCGATCCGGACAGCGCGGTGACGGTGTCCATCAAATCCTCGCGGTCGATCCACGCCGCGATGCCCGCGGCGCTGAGGAGGTTCGCGGCGCGTTCGCGTTGTTCGGGCGTCACGACGGCGTTCGCGACGAGTCCGCTCGCGCCCGCGCCGATGAGCGCAGGCGTGTTGGGCATCGCGCGCACGACGGGCACATTCGCGCCGAGCCAGCGCGCGAATTGTTCGAGGCGGATGCCGGCCGCGATCGAGACGACCAGCGGGCGCGTCGTCGCAGCCGCGTCGGCGATCTCCCCGCAGACGGCCTTCATCACCTGCGGCTTGACCGCGAGCACGATCGTCGACGCGCCGCGTGCCGCGTCTGCCGCTTGTGCGTGCACGGTCACGCCGAAATCGCGTGCGAGCGCCGCGCGCGACGTCTCATTCGGTTCGGCGACCGCGATCGTCGTCGCGTCGACGCCGTGGCGCACGAGCGCGCCGATCAGGCTGCGCGCCATGTTGCCGCCGCCGATGAAGGCGATGGAGCCGTAGTGGGCGCTTGATGATTCGGAAGGGGTCATGTCGGAGCGGAAGGTGCGGAACTGGGAATCGTCGAAGGATAGCGGCTTTCTCAATCGCGCTTTCTCGCGCCGAACAACGCGGTGCCGATGCGCACCATCGTCGCGCCTTCCGCGATCGCGAGCTCGAAGTCGTCGGACATGCCCATCGACAGCGTGTCGATGCCGGCGTGCGTTCCGCGCAGCGCGTCGAACAGCACGCGCATGCGGCGGAACGCGTCGCGGCGCGCGGTGAGGTCGGGCGAGGGCGCGGGGATCGCCATGAGGCCGCGCAGGCGCAGCGCGTCTTCGGCCGCGATGGCGGCGGCGAGCGCGTCGATGTCCTGCGGCGCGCAGCCGGATTTGCTTGCCTCGTCGTCGATGTTGACCTGGATGAGCACGTCCAGCGGGCCGCGCTCGCGCGGGCGATGGTGCGCGAGCGGCGCGACGAGCTTGAGGCGGTCGAGGCTTTGCAGCCAGTCGAAATGCAGCGCGACCTCGCGGCATTTGTTCGATTGCAGCGGCCCGATCAGGTGCCATTCCAGCGCCAGGTCGGCGAGTTCGCGCTGCTTGGCGAGCGCTTCCTGCACGTAGTTTTCGCCGAACGCGAGCTGGCCCTGCGCGGCGAGGACGCGCACCGCGTCGGCCGGTTGCGTCTTGGACACGGCCAGCAGGCGGGCGCCGTGTCCGGCCGCGCGCGCCGCGGCTTCGATCCGCACGAGGATGGCCGCGCGGGCGGATTCGGTGACGTTCATCGCATTGCGCTACGAGTGGACTTGGGCATCTGGCTATACTGCCGCAACCGGTGCGCTGGCGCGCAGGGCGATCCGAAAGCTCGCCCGGCACAAGGATGTGTCGCCACGTCGAGCACGCGAGTGTTCGACGTGGGAAATGTGGCGCGGTTCTACCGCGACTATTTCCTTGCAAGCCGCGGCGGGAAGCCCGGTTTTGCAAATCAATCAATTCGTCGGGGGAGCCGTCATGGATATCGCTGAGCTGCTTGCGTTCTCGGTCAAGAACAAGGCCTCGGACTTGCACCTGTCGTCGGGCCTGCCGCCGATGATCCGCGTCGACGGCGACGTGCGCCGCATCAACATCCCCGCGCTCGAACACAAGCAGGTGCATTCGCTGATCTACGACATCATGTCGGACAAGCAGCGCCGCGACTACGAGGAATTCCTCGAGGTCGACTTCTCGTTCGAAATCCCGTCGCTGGCGCGCTTCCGCGTCAATGCGTTCAACCAGAACCGCGGCGCCGCCGCCGTGTTCCGTACCATTCCGTCGGAAGTGCTCACGCTCGAAGACCTCGGTGCGCCGCGCATCTTCAAGGAACTCATCGAGCAGCCGCAGGGCCTGATCCTCGTCACCGGGCCGACCGGCTCGGGCAAGTCGACGACGCTCGCGGCGATGGTCGACCACGTCAACAAGAACGAGTACGGCCACATCCTCAGCGTCGAGGACCCGATCGAATTCGTGCACACCTCGCAGAAGTGCCTCATCAACCAGCGCGAAGTGCACCGCGACACGCACGGCTTCAACGAAGCACTGCGCTCGGCGCTGCGCGAAGATCCGGACTACATCCTCGTCGGCGAGTTGCGCGACCTGGAAACGATCCGCCTCGCGCTGACCGCCGCCGAAACCGGCCACTTGGTCTTCGCGACGCTGCATACCAGCTCCGCCGCGAAGACCATCGACCGCATCATCGACGTGTTCCCCGCCGGCGAAAAGCCGATGGTGCGTTCGATGTTGTCCGAATCGCTGCGCGCGGTGATCTCGCAGAGCCTGCTTAAGAAAGTCGGCGGCGGCCGCATCGCCGCGCACGAGATCATGGTCGGCATCCCGGCGATCCGAAACCTCATCCGCGAGGACAAGGTCGCGCAGATGTACTCGGCGATCCAGACCGGCAACCAGCATGGCATGCAGACGCTCGACCAGTGCCTGCAGGATCTCGTCAAGCGCGGCCTCGTCACGCGCCAGCAGGCGATGAGCTACGCGAAGAACAAGGACATCTTCAAGTAAGTTCGATCGCCTTACCGGAAGCGAGCGACGACGCCGTCCTTCGTCGATCATCCGCGCCTCAAGGCTCCGCGACGCAAATCCGCTCGCGGGGCTTGCCTAATCCACTGGCCGAAATTCCGGCTCCGTCGAAGCTGGCGAACGCGTCTGCGCGTTCGGCGACTATCCGTAGCGCGACGTCGTCACGGCGCAGATGCTCGATCGCGTTGAGCCGTGCCGATCGCGCTGCGCGAAGCCATGTCCCGATCCGCCGCGCGGCTGCGTATTCCCGTCCGCAACCCACCACCGGACAGGACTGCCATGAAAACCGCATTGCTCGCCATCGGCCTGCTCGCCTGCGCTTCCGCGTCGGCCATGGGCATCGACAAGGAATTCTCCAAAGCCAGCGTGCTCGGCGACGGCCTGGAGCCGCTGGGCACGCTCACGATCAGCGATCTGCTGCCGGACACGAGCTACGACACCACCGGCTCGCGCCCCTACGCCTTCGACGACGCCAACGGCAAGCTCGACGCCGCCTTGCGCATCTTCCCGGCATCCGGCGGCGGCTACTGGCTGGCCGGTTGGCATGGCGGGGCGACGGCGGCGCGTTTTCTCGTCATCGCCAGACTCCACGATGACGGCTCCTTCGATACCAGCTACGGCAGCGGCACTGGCAAGAAGATCATCCCGACGACGATGCTCAGCGTCGTCGACGTCGCCAAGGGCGTCGGCGACTCCCTGTATTTCGTCGGCACCCGGCATACCGGTTCCAATACGGACATCGATTTTCAGGTCGACTGCATCGACAACGCCGGCATGCCGTGCGCCGGTTTCGGCACCAGCGGCACGCAAGGCTACTGGCTCGACCTCGGCGCCGACGCGCAGAACAAGGACGACATTCCCGCGCGCGTCGTCTGGTTCGCCAGCCAGCTCTACGTCGTCGGCGAAACCGACACCGGTTCCGGCGCGACGGAAAACAGGGCGGCGTTCGCGATAAACATCAATCCATCGAGCGGCAACCGCAACCCGTCCTTCGGCAATGTCCCTGCGCACGCTGGCGTGTACCTGTTCAACCCGGACTTCACTCCCAACGGCCGCGACGCCGCCTACGACGTGCTCGCCTACGCGCCGGCGCCGTTCCAGTACCGGCTTCTCATCGTCGGCGAAACGCAGCATTCCACGGCCAGCGGGCAGGACACCGACGGCTTCGTCGTGAGCGTCAACGGCGCCACCGGGCACGAAGACGGCTTCATGTTCACGCAGGTCTACGCCGATCTCGGCACCAAGCACAAAGACAAGCTGCTGCGCGTCATGCAGCGCCGCAACGGGGGTTTCGTCGTCGCCGGCACGGCGATGGATGACAGCACGAGTCCCGTGCAGTTCCAGCTGCTGATGGCGGCATACAAGGCCGACGGCGCGTTCGATGCCGCGTTCGGCATGCGGCACTCGCTGGTGATCAGCAACCGCAATATTCCTTACGCCATCGCCGAGCGCGCCGGCACGCGCGACCTCATCGTCGGCGTCAACATCAATGCGGACTTGTTCGGCGACGGCCACGCCATGCAAGGCGTCGTGCAGATCGGCCGCAACGGCGACGCGACCCAACTGCACGCGCTCGGCATCCTCGATTTCGGCGCCCATACGGACGCGGAAAAGGGATCGTCGGGCACCGACCTGTTCGTTGACTCCGGCAACCGCGTCGTCACCGCCGGCTGGCGCTGCTGGACGACGGCGATGGTGGGGCCGCTCACCGTGTGCAACGACGAAGACATGACCGCCGGCCGCTTCATCGCCAACGACACGATCTTCGCCGACGCGTTCGGCGGTTCGAGTTCCGATTGATGCGCGGTCGCGGGGGCGGCCGG
>JAKPAN010000056.1 GCA_029779475.1 Pseudomonadota bacterium | reverse complement strand
GGGTGCGGCCTTCGGCCACGAAGCGCGACAGTTCGCCCGCACTCGGCGCCGCGCCGCGCAGGAGCTTGAGCGCGACGCGCTGGCGAACGCCGCCGACTGCGCGCTCGGCGAGCCAGACCGCGCCCATGCCGCCTTCACCGATCCGCTGGAAGAGACGATAGCGGTCGGTCAACGTCGAATCGATGCGCTGGCCCGTGCCGAATCGTGCGGCGGCTGCGGCGACGACGTCCGGAATGTCGTCGAGTTCGGGGTCGGTCGAGGCCTCGATCAGCCACTCGACTTCACGGCGCAATTTCGCATCGTCGCCGCAGAGCGCGGCGATGCGTGCCTCGCGCTCGCCGCCCGGCAAGTCCAGCACGTCGTGGACGATCGCCTGCGCGCGCGCGTAGCGCTGGTCGTGCTCGCCCGTCATGGTTCGTGCGTGGACTCGGATGTCGTACTAAGGCCGTCCAGCCGCGTGCGTAGTACCTGCGATGTCGCCACGCGCCGCGCGGAGGGCGACGGATGCGCGGCGAGTTCGTCGTGGCGATCCAGCGTCGCACGTGCGGCTGCTGCGTCGCGGCGGTCGAGCTGCAACGCGGCGCTCCATTCGAGCAGGTCGAGCACGTCGTCGCGGAAACCGTTGATGTCGAGCTTGGCGAGGATCGCATCGGCCTGCGCGAAATGCGTGGCCGCGTCGTCGTACTGCTTGTCCAGGCGTTCCGCTTCGCCGAGCGTGGCCAGCGCCATCGCGTAACAGTCTTGCTCGCCGTCGCTGCCCTTGCGCGCGGCTTCGGCGAAATCGGGCAGCGCCTTGCCGAGCAGATCGCGCGTTTTCGCAGGCTCACCGGCCAGGTTGTAGGCCACGCCCAGTTCGTCGAGGATGACCAAGGTCAGTCGATGCTGCGCGCCGCCTTGTTCGCGTACGAGCGCGAGCGCTTGTTCCAGGTTTGCCGCAGCTTCCGGCAGGCGGCCTGCATAGCGCAGCGACTTGGCGAAGTTGTACTGCGATCCCGCGCGCGTGATGCTCGGCGTACCACTGAAGCGATCGTAATCGGCGAGCAGCTCGCCGAACATCGTCGCGGCGCGCGCGGGGTCGGAGTCCATCAGCGCCAGTGCGAGATTCTTGCGCGCCCTCGACGTGCGCGCGTCGTCGACGCCATACAGGCGCGTCGAGAGGGCCGCGGCGCGCTCAACGAACGGCAGCGCGCGTGCGGTGTCGTTGGCGATGATGTAAGCCTGGGACAGCGTGTTGTAGGCGTTGAGGCGCAGGTCGTCCGAACGTTGCGGCGCCTTGTCGAGCGCGGCGACGATGCCTTCCAGTTCGCGCGTGGTCTGCTCGATCGGCACTTCGACCGTGTCGATGTGTATCGCGGCGATGCGCACGCGCAGGTTGTCGATCCGATCTGTCTTGTCGTCTGGCAGCGCGCGCAACAATGCAATCGTGCTGTCGTAGTTGGCGATCGCCTCCGAGGAAAGCCCTTGCAGATCCTGTGAGACGCCGATTGCCTCGACCACATCGGCGCGTTGCTCGGGCGTGCCGGGCGCGAGCAGCGCCTGTGCAGCCTGCAGCAGCGGCAGCGATTCCTTGCCGAGGCTGAGACTGTTGTAGGCGCGGCCCATCGTCAGCAGCAGCGAGCTCTTGAGGTCGTCAGGAAGGTCGCTGCGCTTTTGCAGGTCGGCGGCGCCGCGATCGAGCATTTCGCGCACGCTCACCGCGTTGCCGCGTGTGCGCAGCGAGCCGGCCGAGTCGAACAGGTCGCCGGTGAAACGCGCGATGGCGGACGCGCGATCGCGTTCGAGTTCGATGCGATGCAGCTGCCGTTCGCGTTCGACGAGGAATGCAGCGCCCAGCGCGAGCAGCACGGTGGCGGCGGCGAGCGCCCAGCGGTTGCGCCAGGCGAAGCGCAGGGCGCGGTAACTCCATTGGCCTCGCCGCGCGGCGACTGGACGCGCATCGAGATAGTGGCGCAGGTCGTCGGCGAGCGCGGCGACCGAGGCATAGCGTTGCGCGGGTTCGCGGCGCAGTGCTTTGAGCACGATGGCATCGACGTCGGCGGGAATGCGCCGCGAAGGCGTGGCGAGCGCGCCCGTCGTGTCCGTGCGTGCCGGTGGCGTGCGAGTGCTGCGGCTCGGCGGCGTGATCTGACCGGAGACGATCGCGTTGGAGCGCTCGTGCTCGCTGCGCAAATGATCGAACGGTCGCACGCCGGCGACGAGTTCGTAGAGCACGACGCCGAGCGACCAGATATCGGTCGCAGTGCCGAGCGGCTTGCCTTCGACCTGCTCGGGACTCGCGTAGGCCATCGTCATCGCATTGATCACGGTGGTCGCGTTGCCGCCGATCTCGGCGTCGAGCAGCCGCGCGATGCCGAAATCGAGCAGTTTGGGTTCGCCGTCGCGGTTGACGAGGATATTGGCCGGCTTGAGATCGCGATGGATGACGAGCCGGCCGTGCGCATACTCGACCGCGGCGCAGATCTTGAGGAACAGTTCGATGCGCGCGCGCAAGGCGAGCGCATGCGCGTCGCACCAGCGGTCGAGCCGTTCGCCATCGACGTATTCCATGGCCAGGAACGGCATGCCGTCGGTGCCGCTGCCGGCATCGACGAGATGCGCGATGTTCGGATGGCTGAGCGCGGCGAGGATGCGGCCTTCGGCCACGAAGCGCGACAGTTCGCCCGCACTCGGCGTCGCGCCGCGCAGGAGCTTGAGCGCGACGCGCTGGCGAACGCCGCCGACTTCGCGCTCGGCGAGCCAGACCGCGCCCGTGCCGCCTTCGCCGATCCGCTCGATCAGCGCATAGTGGCGCGGCGCGTGGGCGTCGATGCGTGCCGAGGTGAATTGCTCGCGCAGCGATGTGGCGGGCGCGAATGGCGGCGGCGCGAGGTCGTCGTCGCTTTCCGCGCTGTCGATCAGCCATTGCGTTTCGCGACGCAGCTCGGCGTCGTCGCCGCAGATGGCGGCCAGACGCGCGTCGCGCTCGCTCGCGGGCAAGTCGAGCAGTTCGTGCGCAAGCGCCTGCGCGCGGCGATAGCGTTCGTCGGGTGCAGTCATCGTCGCGCGCGTCAGTGCGCGAGTTCGCGCTGCAGCCAGGCGCGCGCCATGCGCCAGTCGCGCACGACGGTCGGGCGCGCGATGTCGAGCACGTCGGCGATTTGCTCCAGTTCCATGCCGGCGAAGAACTTGAGGTCGACAACCTGCGCCTGGCGCGGGCTCAACGTGGCAAGGCGCTGCAGCGCTTCATCGAGGCCGAGCAGGTCGTTCGCGGCGTCGGGCAGGTCGATTTCGTCGATGGCGACGCGCTCGTCCGACGTCGGCCGCTTGGCCGCGTTGTGGCGTCGCGCGTGGTCGACGAGCACACGCCGCATCGCCTGCGCGGCGAGCGCCGCGAACTGAGCGCGATTGCCGGGATCGACGTTGCGTTGGCCGAGCAGGCGCAGGCAGGCCTCGTTGACGAGCGCCGTGGTCTGCAAGGTGTGGCCTTCGCGCTCGCCGCGCAGAGCACGCTCGGCGAGCGCCCTGAGTTCGGCGTAGACGATCGGCGTGAGTTGGTCGCGTGCCGCGGCGTCGCCGGTGTTGCAGCGTGCGAGGAGGCCGGTGATCTGGTCTTCGTCGAAATGGGACATCGCGGCGGCGGTCGAAGATGCGAAGCCGTCGGCTCCATGTGGCCAGAAGCATAGCAATGATCCTCGCGTGCGCGCATTTGCGCGTGGGCCGCACGGCGCTTGTAAATGGATGGCAGTTGCCAGTCGAAACCCCCATGATCCGTTTGCGCCGCGTTTGCCGCGTAGAGGGGAGAAGCCGGGAGGCCGGCGAGGAGGGGACATGCGAATCCGGTGGCGAAATTCCGTTGCGCGCGCCAGTGGACGTCTCGCGCGCGCTGCTGTTCCGGCGTGCGCGTTGGCCGCGGCGATCCTGCTGTCCAGTCATGCCGCGACTGCGGCGATCTACACCGTGACCAGTAGCGCCGATGCGGGCGCCGGTAGTCTGCGCGACGCGATGGCGAAGGCGCAGGCGTCCGACGATACGGTCAACACGATCTGGTTCGCGCCCGCGCTGGACGGCCAGACGATCACGCTGACCACGTTCACGAATCCCGCCGGCAGCGGTGCGCAAGGCGCGGCGGCGACCACCCAATTCGGGCCGGCCGCGTTCTTCATCACCCACGGTTCGCGTGTGGTCGACAACGCAAACACGGCATTCGGCAAGAGCCTCGTCATCGACGCCACACACCGCTTGTCGAAAGGCGTAGTGATCGCACGAGACGCCAACGCGCCGATGTTCCGCCTGTTCGACGTCGACGTCGGCAGCGCGCTGTCGCTGCGCGGAGTGACCTTGCGCAACGGCTACGCGAAAGGCGGCGGCGCGGCGCTCGGCGGCGGTGCGCTAGGTGCGGGTGGCGCGATCTTCAATCGCGGCTCGCTGAGCATCGAGGCGAGCACGCTGGATGGCAACACCGCGGAAGGCGGCGGCGTGTTGTCGAGGTTTTCCACGGCGACCGGCGGCGGTGGCGTCGGCGGCGACGCCACCGGCCAGAACGGCGGCAGTCCGAACGGTGGAACCTTGGTGGCGCCGGTCGGCTTCGGCGGTGGCGGCCGCATTCCGAGCGATCAGCCGATGTTCGGCGGCGGCGGTTCGGGACTGGGTGCTCCGGGTTCGTCCGGTTCGACCGGCGGCAACGGCGGTTTCGGCGCGGGCGCGGGTGGTGGGCCGACCTCCGGCGCGCCAGGTTTCGCAGGCGCCGACGGTTGCAGCGCGGGCGGCGGTTCCGGCGCGGGTCTGGGCGGCGCGATCTTCAACGACGCCGGCACCGTATCGATCCAGAACAGCACGCTGACCAACAATCTCGCGCTCGGCGGCGCCAACGACGCCTGCACCGGCGGCAGCAACTACGGTTACGCGATGGGCGGCGCGATCTTCAACTACAGCGGCCGCGTCGCCGTGGATTTCTCGACGCTCGCGAACAACAAGGTGCGATGGGGATTGACAACCGGCGTCGCGGGCAGGAATGACGGCGGCGCAATCTACAGCATTGGCGACTACGCCTGCGCTTCCGGTGGCAACGTCTGTGAACGCGACCGCGCGATCTTGCTCGTGAGCCATTCGATCGTCGCCGACAACACCGGCGACACCACGAATTTCGCCAGCCAGGCGGACAACGACATCTACGTCGACGAAGGGCAATTCAGATTCCTCGCAGGCGAGACCGTCAGTTCTGGCGACGGCAACGACATCGGCCACGAGAGCGGCTTCCACGGAAGCTGGCTGGTCACTGGCCAGTCGCCGCAACTGGGCGCGCTGGCCGACAACGGCGGCCCGTCGTGGACGATGCTGCCGGCGGCAGGCAGTCCGGTCATCGACAAGATCGACACGACGGCAACTTCGTGCGACGCGAAAGCCGACCAGCGCGGCGTGCCACGTCCGCAAGGCATCAAGTGCGACATCGGTGCCGTCGAATACCGCATCGCGCCGGAATTGAAAGTGATCGTCAGCGGCGGCGGCAGCGTGTCCGCTGGCGCGACGCCCGCGCCGCTCGTCGGCGGCATCGCCGCGTGCACGGCAACCGGCGGCACCTGCACCGCGACTTACGCCGGCGAAGGTTCGGCTTCGCAGGTCGTGACGTTGACCGCGGTCCCGAACGCCGGTTCGAGCTTCGTCGCCTGGGGCGGCGATTGCAGCGGTTCCGGCGCGACGGCGGCGATCGCGATGGACGCCGCGCACACCTGCGATGCGCAGTTTTCAGCTGCGCCGGCTTACGTCGCCTCGGCGAGCGTCGTCGGCGGCCATGGCGGCATCACGCCGTCCACGCAATCCGCGCCGGCGGGAACGAACGTGCCGTTCGCGTTGCTGCCCGATGCAGGCTATCGCGTCGATGCGGTCGGCGGCACCTGCGGCGGCACGCTCGATGCGGCGACGAATACGTTCACCACGTCGCCGCTCAGCGCGAATTGCACGGTGCAGGCGAGCTTCACCGCGATCCTGCGCAGCGTGGTCGCGGTGGCGGGCGCGGGCGGCGCGGTGGCGCCCGCGCAGCAATCCGTGATGGACGGCGCGACGGCGACGCTGGCGGTGTCGCCCTTGCCCGGCTACCACGTCGACGCCATCGGGGGTACCTGCGCAAGCGGTGCGTCGAGCGGCAACAGCTACGTCACCGGCGCCGTCGTCGCCGACTGCACGGTCACGTTGTCGTTCGCGCAGAACCGACATCTCGTCACCGCGACGGCCGGCGCGAACGGTTCGATCACGCCGCCGACGCGAGATGTCGTCGAAGGCACGGCCGCCACGTTCACGTTGTCCGCGGATCTCGGCTATCACGTCGCCGCGGTCGCCGGATCGTGCGGCGGCAACTGGTCCGGCGATACCTACACGACGTCGCCGGTGATGGCCGACTGCACGGTGCAGGCGAGCTTCGCCGCCGATCCGGCTGCGTCGTTGTCGATCGACGTCTGCGTGTGGAGCAGCGGCGGTGGTTGCGACGCGCAGGACGATTACGTCGCGTACGGCGCCAGCCGCCTGTACGTCGTGACCGCGCGCAACAGTGGCGGTGTCGCGGCGAACGACGCCATGTTGTCCGCCGCGTCGCCGGATGTGGATAACGCGGCAACCTCGTGGGTCTGCGTCGGCGCGAGCGGCGCGACCTGCACGCCGTCCGGCACCGGCGCGCTGGCCGACACATTGGTCGGCGTGCCGGCCAACGGCAGCGTGAGTTGGCTGGTCGCCACGCGAGCGCGCAGCGACGCGCCCGACGCCGCCGTCGACTACACCGCGATGTTGTCGCGCATCAGCGCGCCGACGCCGCAGACCGCGACGCAGACCGGTTGGCTGGTGATCTTCCGAAATGGTTTCGACGCGACGGCAGCTGCATCGTCGAGCACGAGCGTGAACTGGTCGGGCGCAGCGGCTTTTGCATTCCGCACGCCGGCGCAGGCGATGGGCGGCTTGCGCGCGTTGCTGTCGGCATCGTCTGCCGATGGATCGGGCTTCCGCATCGAGCAGCTCTGCGCGGGAGCGGGGTGCTGGCTGCGCATCATCGCCGTCGATCGCGATGGTGGCGAACGGGCGAGCCGCTGGACACCATGCGCAAACGACGCCGGCTTGCACCTGCACTACACCGCCGGTGCGTTGAGCATCGACGGATTGGGCGATCCGCTGTCGCTGCCGCTGACCAGCAGCGCCGACGGCTGGCGCGTGAGCGCGATCGACGCCACTTCGAACTCCGCGGGGGACTGAACATGGACAAGCGATTTTTTCGTGCCTTCCGTCCGCAGCGCAACGCGTTGAGCGAATCGATCGACCTCGCGCGCCGCGACGCGCTGCGCCGGCTCGGTGGCGTTGCGCTGTTGCCGTTGCTGGCGTCGTCCGGCTGGGCGTCGCTGCTCGCTTCCGATGACGCGCGCGCCGACGATTCGTGCAGCCAGGTCGCCGCGAACGCCGACGATCCGTCCTACAGCGACAAGATGGCGAAGGTCGGCTCGGTGATTTCCGCGGGACTGAGCGCGATTCCGGAAGTCGGCGGCGTGTTGAACCTGTTGTTCTCGATCTTCTGGCCGACGCCGAGCGATCCGCAGCCGGACATCTGGAGCGAGATCAAGGACAAGGTGCAGGGGCTCATCGACACCAGCATCGACACGCTGGTGGAGTCGCAGATGCAGCAGGCGGTCACGGGCGCGCACGACGCGCTACTCGGCTTCCAGCAGCTCGTGCAGGCGTATCAGGCCGAGCCGTCGCCGCAGATGGCGCTGCTGATCCAGCAGAGTACATTCAGCACGCACGAACTCCTGTTGCAGCAGGCGCCGTCGTTTCAGCCGGCGGGTTGGCAGAAGCAGGTGCTGCCGTATTTCGCGCAATTCGCGAACATGCATCTGGTGTTCCTGCGCGACGTGGTTTGGTTCGGCAAGGAGAACGGGCTCGTCGATGGCGTGATCGACTATTTCTACCAGCAGTTCGACATCGTCGTGAACCGCTACTGCAAGCACGTCGACATCACGCTACCCGGGTTGTTTGCCGACTACGAATCGAAGTACCAGGCCGCGCGCGGCAACGTGGACACGATCGTCTGCGATCCGGGCGGCACCTTCACTGACCCTTCCGACTATGTTCGGCTCGCCTCCGGCGCGTGGAAAGCGCGCAAGAAGCAGGTCCAGATCCACACGTCCTACACACTGATGGTCAAGGATTTCCGCGACCGCTGGCCGACCATGCTCAACCGCGTCGACGGTGCCGCGCCGCCGCTGACGCGCGAGCTGTTCTACGGCCCCTACGGCATTCCGGAACTGCGCGACATCGGCCAGTGCCCCGGCAACAACTGCGTCAACCAGAGCTACTCGCTGCCGCAGCCGTATCCGGATGTGCCGATGCCGTCGCCGTCGCCGCTCACGGCGATGTCCTGGCTCCACGGCAACGTCGAGGGCGGCATAACGAACTGGCTGTCCGCGATCAACGTGGTTCGCGCAAGCGATGGCGGCGGACAACCGAACGACAATTGGGTGGTCGACCTGCGGCAGAAATCCATCACCGGCATCACGGTGCAGGTCGCGCAATACAAGTGGGAAGACGAGGAAACGGCGCGTTACGGCGCGGCGGGCGGCCACGCGGTCGCGCGACTGGACTTCACGTTCAGCGACAACACTACGCAGCAGGTCGGCAACGCGAGCGTCAGCGGCTTTCCAAACAGCAGCAAGACGACGATCAACTACGTGGCCAACAACATCGGCCTCGCGCCGGGACATCGCGCCAGCGGTTTTCAATCGATGTCGACCGTGACCACGCTCTACAAGAAATACGCGCATGACGACAACGATGGTCACGTCAGCCAAGGCTCCCTGGTGATCGGTGCGCGCCTGATCGACCCGGACACGCCATTGCCTGCGTCGTTGATTCCTACGATCTACGTTGCCAGCGTGAAGACCTTGACGGTCGATCAGGCCGTGGATGTTGTCGCGCGCTCGTGGGCGAATCGCGGCAAGCCGTTCTCTGCGGAGAAGCTCGCCGCGATGAAGGCCGCGGCGCATGCGGCGGCATCGAGCGAAAAGTGGAGCGCGCGTCGCGCCGATTTCGTCGCGCGCATCAAAGCGACCGCAGCGAAACGCGCCGTGAAGGGCTGAGGCGGGTTCATGCGAGCGGTTGTATAGTGACGCGTCATGCGGCGGGCTGTGTCCGTGCCGCCAACCGAAGTCGTCCGACGCGCCCGAATCCAGCCACGGCCCTCATGTCCACCATCGAAGAACTCAAGAAAGCCGCCCTCGACTATCACCGCAAGGCGCCCGCCGGAAAGATCAAGGTTGCCCCGACCAAACCGGTCGTCACGCAGCGCGAACTCTCGCTCGCGTACTCGCCCGGCGTCGCCGCCGCATGCGAGGAGATCGTGCGCGATCCGGCGGAAGTGGCCACGGTCACCGCGCGCGGCAACCTCGTCGCGGTCATCACCAACGGCACCGCCGTGCTCGGCCTCGGCAACATCGGCCCGCTCGCCGCGAAACCCGTGATGGAAGGCAAGGGCGTGCTGTTCCAGAAGTTCGCCGGCATCGACGTGTTCGATCTCGAAGTCGCCGAGAACGATCCGGACAAGCTCGTCGACATCATCGCCAGCCTCGAGCCGAGTTTCGGCGGCATCAACCTCGAGGACATCAAGGCGCCCGAGTGCTTCGAGGTCGAGAAGAAGCTGCGCGAGCGCATGAAGATCCCGGTCTTCCACGATGACCAGCACGGCACCGCGATCATCGTCGGTGCGGCGATCGTCAACGCGCTGCACATCGCCGGCAAGGACATTTCCAAGATCAAGCTCGTCTCGACCGGTGCGGGCGCGGCGGGCATCGCCTGCCTCGACATGCTGGTCAGCCTCGGCGTGAAACCGGAAAACGTCTGGGTCGCCGATCGCCTTGGCGTGGTCTGGAAAGGCCGCAAGGAAGAGATGGACCCGAACAAGTGCCGCTACGCGCGCGAGACGGATGCGCGCGAACTCGGCCAGATCATCGACGGCGCCGACGTGTTCCTCGGCCTGTCCGCGCCGGGCGTTTTGAAACCGGACATGGTCGCGCGCATGGCGCAGCGGCCGATCATCCTCGCGCTTGCCAATCCGACGCCGGAGATTCTTCCGGAAGAAGCGCGCGCCGTGCGCGAGGACGCGATCATCGCGACGGGCCGCTCGGACTATCCGAATCAGGTCAACAACGCGCTGTGTTTCCCGTACATCTTCCGCGGTGCGCTCGACGTCGGCGCGACGGTCATCAACGAGGCGATGAAGGTCGCCTGCGTGCACGCGATCGCCGCGCTCGCGCGACGCGAGATGACCGACATCGCCGCGCGCGCCTACGGCGGGCAGAGCTTGTCGTTCGGGCCGGACTACATCATTCCGCAGCCGTTCGATCCGCGCCTCATCGTCGAGCTTGCGCCGGCGGTGGCGAAGGCGGCGATGGACTCGGGCGTGGCCACGCGGCCGATCGAAGACCTCGCCGCGTACAAGGAAAAACTCAACGCGTTCGTGTTCCGCACCACGCTGCTCATGAAGCCCGTGTTCGAACGCGCGAAGGCCGATCCGCAGCGCGTCGTCTACGCCGAGGGCGAGGAAGAAGTCGTCCTGCGCGCCGTGCAGCACGTCGTCGACGAAGGCATGGCGCGTCCGATCCTGATCGGCCGCCCGTCGGTGATCGAGTCGCGCATCCAGCGCCTCAATCTGCGCCTGCAGGCCGGTCGCGATTTCGAGCTGTGCAGCATCGAAAGCGATCCGCGCTTCAAGGACTACTGGACGCTCTACCACGAACTCATGGCGCGCCGCGGCGTCACGCCCGACAGCGCGAAAGCGCTCGTGCGTTCGCGCGCGACGATCATCGCCGCGCTCATGCTCCGCCGCGGCGAAGCCGATGCGCTGATCTGCGGCGTCGTCGGCCGCTACCACAAGAAACTCGCCTACCTGCGCGGCGTCATTCCGATGCAGCCGGGTACGCACAACCTGTCCGCGATGAGCGCGGTGTTCAACGACCGCGGCGTGTTCTTCTTCGTCGACACGCACGTTGCCGTCGACCCCGACGCCGAACGAATCGCGGAAGCCGCCGCGCACGCCGCGCTGCGTCTGAAACTGTTCGGCATCCAGCCGAAGATCGCCGTGCTCTCGCATTCCAATTTCGGCAGCCACGACGACGCGAGTGCGCAGAAGATGCGTCAGGTCGTCGAACTGCTGCGCGAACGCCTGCCGCCGAAGATCGAGATCGACGGCGAGATGCACGCCGACACCGCGCTCAATCCGGAAATCCGCGCGGCGATCTTCCCGAATTCGAAGTTG
>JAKPAN010000053.1 GCA_029779475.1 Pseudomonadota bacterium | reverse complement strand
GCACGTTCTACGTGGTGCTGCTCGCGTTGTCCGAGCAGGCAGGATTCGCGGTCGCGTACATCGTTGCGGCGGCGGCAATCGTGTTGCTCATCGGCGGCTACGCGGCGGCGGTGCTGCATCGACGCAGTGCAGGCCTTGCGCTCGGCACGCTCATCGCGTTCGTCTATGCGCTGCTCTACGGACTCGTATCGAGCGAGGACTACGCACTGCTCATGGGCTCTGTCGCATTGCTCGCCGCGATCGGCGCGTTGATGATCCTCACGCGCAAGGTCGACTGGTACGCGATGGCGCCCCGCACGGGCGCGCGCGACGCGGCCTGACGGCATCGCGCTTGATAGAATCGCCGGCATGAACCTGCTCGCGATCGAAACCTCGACCGAAGCCTGCTCGGTGGCCTTGCTCTGCGGGGAGCGCATCGTCGCGCGCAGCGAGATCGCGCCGCGCCGCCATGCGGAATTGTTGCTGCCGATGTGCGACGCCGTGCTCGCCGAAGCCGGCGTCGCGCGTTCCGCGCTCGATGCGATCGCGGTCGGCCGCGGGCCGGGCGCGTTCACCGGCGTGAGGCTCGCGATCGCGGCCACGCAGGGCATCGCGCTCGCGCTCGACGTGCCGGTCGTGCCGGTGTCGTCACTTGCTGCGCTCGCGATGCAGGCGCCCGATGTGGGCGTAGCGGCCGTTGACGGCCCGATCCTAGCCGTCATCGACGCGCGCATGGGCGAGATCTACGCGGGTACGTTCAAGCGCAACGACGACGGCCTCGTCGAAGCGATCGGCGCGGAAAGCGTCGGCAAGGCCGACGTGCTGGAATTGCCACGCGCAGCGACGTGGAACGTCGTCGGCAGCGGCTGGACGACGTACGCCGACGTGCTGCGCGATCGACTGCCCGCGCCGCCGCGCTGGGCCGAGGGCGATCGCTATCCGCAGGCGACCGACGTCGCATTGCTCGCCGCGCCGCTGTTCCGCGCGGGCAAGTCCGTATCCGCGGAGCAAGCGTTGCCGGTCTATCTGCGCGACAAGGTCGCGCTGACGCTCGAGGAGCAGCGCGCGGCGCGGTGATGCCGGGCGGCTACGATTGCGGCGGTGGTTCGGCAGGGATTTGCAATGGAATCGCCGCCAAGACTCGGCTGGCCGAGTCGTCGAGAACCAGAACCGACAGTGATTCGCCCGGAACCGGATCGAGCACGTAGCCGTCGAAGCCGCGTTTGCGCGGAACGTTGAGGCGCAGCGATGCCTTGGTTGGCCCGATGAAGCTTGTTTTCGCCAATCCACGCACTTGACCTTGCGCATCGATGACGGCCAAGGTTGGATTCTTCGGATTGGTTTCGACACGCGGCATCCAGCATTCGAAATCCGCTATGCGACGATGACTGTGCGGATCGTCGAACTCGCGCGCAACGCGCGCGTAGGCTCCTGCGAGCGGTGGTGGTTGTCGCAGGTCGGCAGGCCATCCATTTTCGACGAGAGCGCAGGCGGGCTCCGCGTACATGGAAAGATGTTTTTGCTTGAGCAGATTCAATGTGGCTTCGACGTCCTCATCCGTTGCCGAGGCATCGCCGAAACGTTCCGGATCCCAGATGCCGAGTTGCGCGGCGACCGCCGATTGCTGGATGTGCCGCGACACCGTCGCGCTCCATCCGGCCAGGGAGCGGTGCGACGGCGCAAGAATCGCGGCGACCATCAGCGCCATGCAGGCGAAAGCGATGGTGCGCGCAGGTGAGCGCGAACCCGAACCCAGTGCGGGATACAACGCAAGGCCAAGCCAGAACAGGCAACTCCAAGGCAAATAGCGATCCGCGAAAATCTGACCCGGTGCAACTTCGAACAGATGCAGTCGAGCGAAGCACACAATGACGGCCGAACCGAAAGCGAACGTGGAGAGACCGAGTGCAAGTGCGCGGCCTCTCGTCAGCTGCGGACCGCTTTTCCAGGCATGTACCAGCATGGCCAGATAGGCGGCGATGCCCGCGCAACCGGCGATGGCGGCAAGCCGCATGGTTGCATCGTCGCCGAACGGAATGGCAATCCAGCGCGCAGTAGTCACCAAGGCTGCACCGAGCAGGTTGGACGACATCGACGATTGCAACCATGCTTCGATCGGAGGATCGGCGTGGCCGAGCCAGGCACGCATCCACGGCGCCGAGAGCCAGCGCGCGAGAACGGACAAGTTGCCAGCAGGATCGAGCAGCAGCGAACCGCGAACGCCGCCATCGCCGGGCAATCCCGCCAAATAAAATGTCAGCGCGGCGCCGAGAAACGCCACGATGATCGCGAGATTGCGGATGCGCAATCGAACGATCATCCCGAGTAGGAGCACAGCGCCGAAACTCGCCATGCCCGTACCGAAGCTGAAGGTTGCCGCAACGCAGGACAATGCGGCGACGAGTGTCCAAGTCGTTTGATGCGCATGACGCGCGGCATTCACCGCGAGCAATCCGCAAATGGTGAACAGCACGACGAAGTAGGTGTGATCGAGCTCATTGCCGTGCATGAGCATCCGCGCATTGCCGAGCCAGAAGATCGCAAGGACGGTGAGCAGGGACGCAGCCGCTCGCGTCGTCGCGGGCACGGAGCGCTCGCGCGTGATCGTCGCGACGACAAGAATCAACGCCAGCAGTGCCGCAGCAACACCGACAGCGACTTGCAGCATTTGGTCGGCGCCAAACCATCGAATCTCCGCCAGCCTGACCAGCGCGGGAAGGATCGGACGGTGGCCGTTTTCCAATTGGATCGCGTTCTGCGGGAACGGCAAGCCGAGGTAGAAATGGTAGACACGGAATTGGTCGAAAGCCGGATAACGGAACGCGAAATTCGCAATCGCCGCCAGCGCGCTCCAAAGCCAGGCCAAAGACAAGAAAAGGAGCGCGGCGGTAGCCAAGCGGCGACCAGCCCTTTGCCAACGGCCTATGGTGTCGGAATTGATCACGATGAATGAATTTTGAGTTGAATTCATGAAAATCACTTTTTTGCGCGGCGGCTCAGCGGCGCAGCTTCACGAGCAGCCGTCGTGTCAGATGTTCAACACGTCCCAGAAAGCCTGATCGTAGCGCCGCGTTCGCGTGCTCAAGCTGAGCTGAAAGTTTGCCGACATCCAGGTAGAGCCGCTGATTGTGCTGGTCGCGGCGCGCAAGCAGCGTGCGTAATTCGTCGACGTCATCCGCCGACAGCGTCAGGCCCGGCGCGAAACGCGGTGGCAGCGGGCGATCGACGTAGATCGTCGAATGCGTCGGTCCGAGTTCCTCGACAGGTCGCTCGGTCGTGTAGAAATACAGCGCAACCGATTTGCGCGAGAGATCCTTGCGATCGTCCGGCAGCGTGATGCGGCTGAAGCCGTGCCAGCTCGATTCGGTCGTCTCGAAGATCACGCAACGGTTGTACAGCGGCGTGACGACCACGGTTCGATCGCCGGGCGAACGCGGATCGGAATGCAGTTCGAGCGAACCGCCCCAGGCGTCTTCCCATTCGCGGTTGAGGTAGACGATGAGGTTGAGCCGCCGATGCCAGGGTTCGAGCGGATGGCGGTTGAAGTCGATGTGCGGATCGAGGTCCTGCCCGTCGCGGTTCTCATGCGTGCCGCCGCCGAAGTAGTGCGGGTCGTAGCGCAGGTCGGCGATGCCGGTGATGGCACCGACGAAATCGAGGAATGCGCGGGTGCGGATCAG
>JAKPAN010000044.1 GCA_029779475.1 Pseudomonadota bacterium | reverse complement strand
GATCGCGACGCGCTGTACCGCAGCATCCTGGAGAAGTGCGTCGAGGGGCAGGCCGACGCGCCTGCCCGCAGCGGTGCGGCCATCGCCGCGGCCGACTGGCCGACGGCCGAGCGCGAGGCCCATACGCTCAAGGGCGTCAGCGCGCAGATCGGGGCGGGGGATCTGCGCGGGATGGCGGAGCAGCTCGAGCGTGCGATCCGCGGTCGTGAACCCGTGGCGCGGCTCGACGAGCTTCGTGCCGGCGTGGCGGCTGCCCTCGGGTCACTGATCGGCGCGATCGCGGAGCGGCTGCCGAAGGCGGCGCCAGTCGTGGCTGCGTCGTCGGTCGATCCGGCGGCGCTGCGCGAGTTGTGCGTGCGCCTCGCCGGGCTGCTTCGCGACGACGATTTCGCCAGCGGGAAGCTCCTCGGGGACAACGCGGCGATGCTGCGCGCGGCGTTCGGCGACCGTTACCGCGAGATCTCCGAGGCCGTGCGCCAGTACGACTTCGCGATCGCGCTCGATCGACTCGAGCGGGCGGCGGAGTCCCTCGGGATCGCGGTGCGCTGATCCGGTGTGCCGCTGTGCCGGTGCGCCGGGCTTGCCGGGTGCGATCGGCGATCTACGAAAGCGCGGCCACCGCCTCGCGCACGAGCCCCGGGCCGCGGTAGATCAATCCGGAGTAGACCTGCACGAGCGTCGCGCCGGCATCGATCTTCTCGCGGGCGTGATTGCCCGACAGGATGCCGCCCGCCGCGATGATCGGCAGGCGTCCGCCGAGGCGTTTCGCGAGCCCGCGGACGACGGCCGTCGAGCGTTCGCGCACCGGCGCACCGCTGAGTCCGCCGGGTTCGTCGGCATGGCGCAGGCCGGCGACGGCATCGCGGGCGATCGTGGTGTTCGTCGCGATGACGGCGTCCATGTTCTCGGCGACCAGCACGTCGGCGATCGCGTCGAGCTGCGACTCGTCGAGGTCCGGTGCGATCTTCACGGCCAGCGGCACGCGCCGGCCGTGCTGCGCGGCGAGCGCCGTGCGTTCCGTGTCGAGCGCGCGGAGCAGCGCGGCGAGCGCGTCGGAGTCCTGGAGGGCGCGAAGGTTCTTCGTGTTCGGCGATGAGATGTTCACGGTCACGTAGTGCGCGTGCGGGTAGACCTTCCGCAGGCACGCGAGATAGTCGTCGGCCGCGTGCTCGATCGGGGTGTCGAAGTTCTTCCCGATGTTGATCCCGAGGATGCCGCGGTAGCGCGCGCGGGCGACGTTCGCGAGCAGCGCGTCGACGCCGTCGTTGTTGAAGCCCATGCGGTTGATGATCGCGTTCGCCTCGGGGATCCGGAA
>JAKPAN010000224.1 GCA_029779475.1 Pseudomonadota bacterium | reverse complement strand
CCGCACAGGCGCTGGCGAAGCGCGAATCCGCGACGAGGGGAACCTTCCATCTCGTCGCCGATGGCCGCGCGAGCTGGCACGACTTCGCCAGCGCGATCATCGCCGGCGCGCATGCGCGCGGGCTGCTTGCTCGCGAGCCCCGCGTATTGCCGATCGCGACCGCGGACTTCCCGACGCGTGCACGCCGTCCGGCGTATTCCGTGCTCGACTGCACGCGGCTGGAAAACGTCTTCGGGCTAGAATCGGCGGATTGGCGCGTCGGTCTGGACGAGGTTCTCGACGAACTCGCGAAAAACCATTCGCAAGGTCGAAAAACGGTCTGAGCGAATCCGATTCCCGACGTCGTGGTTCCAGTGTTCCTGCGAAAACGGCTGCAGGAAACCGGACGGCACGACCGAAAACGCATGATGCCTTGCGAAGGCATCGAGACATCGCAGTACTGGACAGCTTTCGGCGCGAGTGCGAAGGCTTGAAGCAGGAGTCGAACATGCTCATCCCCATCATCCTTTCCGGCGGCGCCGGCACCCGGCTCTGGCCCGTGTCGCGCAGCGCGTATCCCAAACCGTTCATGCGCATGGGCGATGGCGAATCGTTGTTGCGCAAGACGCTCGACCGCGCGCTGCGCTGTTCGGACAACGGCACGGTGCTTACCGTCACCGGCCGCGACTACTACTTCCTCACGCGCGACGAATACGCGCAGCGTCCCGGCGCGGATCTCGACCAGTTGCCGTTCCTGCTCGAACCCGCGGGACGTAACACTGCGCCCGCGGTCGTGCTTGCGGCGCTGCACGCGCGTGAGCACGCGGGTGCGGACGCAACCTTGCTGATCCTTCCCGCCGATCATCTGATCCGCGATTTGGATGCGTTCGAGGCCGACGCGCGCCGCGCGGCCGCGCTCGCGCAGGACGGCTGGCTCGTCACCTTCGGCATCCGTCCGACGCATCCGGAAACCGGCTTCGGCTACATCCGCATGGGCGCCGCGGTCGAAGGCCGCGAAGGCCGCGCCGTCGCCGCATTCGTCGAGAAGCCGAACATGCAGACCGCGGAAAGCTACGTCGCGTCCGGCGAATACGTCTGGAACTCGGGCATGTTCTGCTTCCGCGCCGACGTGCTGCTCGACGTCGCCGCGAAGACGTGTCCCGACGTGCTCGCCGCTGCACAGGCCTGCCACGCGCAGGCGACGAGCCACGAAAGCCCGGTCGAGTTCGCGCGCGATGCGTTCCTTGCGCAGCCTGACATTTCCATCGACTACGCGATCATGGAACGCGCGCCCAAAGTTGCCGTCGTGCCGGCGACGTTCGACTGGAGCGACATCGGTTCGTGGAAGGCGATGAGCGATCTCGACGACGCCGACGGCGACGGCAACCGCGTGCGCGGCCAGGCCGTCATCGTCGAAAGCGCCAACTGCTACATCCAGTCCGAAGGCCGCATGGTCGCCGCCGTCGGCGTACGCGATCTCGTCATCGTCGATACCGGCGACGCGGTGCTCGTCTCGCATCGCGAGCGCGCGCAGCAGGTCAAGCAGGTCGTCGAACGCCTGCGCGCGGACAACCACGCCGCGGCGAGCGTGCACCAGACCGTGCGCCGGCCGTGGGGCAGCTACACGGTTCTCGAGGACGCCGACGACTGCAAGGTCAAGCGCCTCACCGTGAAGCCGGGCCACGTGTTGTCGCTGCAATTGCACCATCGCCGCAGCGAACATTGGACCGTCGTCGAAGGCACGGCGAAGGTGCGCGTCGGCGAAGAAGAATTCCAGCTCGAACGCAATCAGTCCACGTACATCCCGATGAACACGGTGCATCGTCTGGAGAACCCGACCGACACCGACATCCATCTCATCGAAGTGCAATGCGGCGACTATTTCGGCGAGGACGACATCGTGCGGCTTGAGGATCGTTACGGCCGCGTCGCGGCGAAATAGCCCGGCACGCTCGCGCAAGAATTGAAATCCCAACCAGAGGAGGGTGGCAATGAAGTGGATTCCGATGATGTTGCTGGCATTCGCACCAGCTTGGGCGAGTGCGCAGGCGGCGGATGCGAAAACATCCGCGGCAACGACCGCAAGCGCGCCTGCGGCTCCGGCCGCCAACGGCCCGATCCCGATCGAGGATTTCGTCAAGAAACCCGAATTCGAAGCGATGGCGATTTCGCCGGACGGAAAGTATCTCGCCGTGAAGATGCCGTTCGAGGACACCACCGTCGTCTTCGTCATCGACCGCACGACCAAGCAGCGCACGGCGACGATCCGCGCCGGCGGCGAAAACGTCATCGCGGATTTCTGGTGGGTCAACAGCACGCGTCTGGTCGCATCCGTCGCCGAGCAGCTCGGCGGCGTCGACCGTCCGCGGCCCAACGGTGAGCTGTACGCGATCAATGCGGACGGCAGCGGTTCGACGCAGCTCTTCGGCTATCGCGCCAATGGCGATGCGGGCGGTTCGCACATCAAGCGCGGCGCTGAAAAACGTTTTGCGAGCGCGTTCGTCATCGACACGATCCCGGGCGACGACAAGAACATCCTCGTGCAGACCTTCGATTGGGCCAATAGCGAAAAGGCGCCGCCCAGCGTGGAAATGCTCGACGTCTACACCGGCAAGACGCGCCGAATCGGCGTCGGCCCGAAGATGGGTGCTTCGTTCGTCGCCGACCATCGCGGTCAGGTGCGCGCGTCGCTCGCGCCAGATGAAGCGCTGAACGAGGTCATGTACGTGCGTTCCGGCGAAGGTGCGGACTGGCGCGTGTTCAACGATCCGAAGACGAGCAAGGTGACGATCCGCCCGTTGATGTTCACGCGGGACAACAAGCATCTCTACGCGACCATCACGCGAGCGAACCAGCCTGATGCGCTGTATCGCATCGACGTCGAAGGCGGCACGAAGGAGTTGCTGTACGAAGGCGGCGCCGACCCGGGCCAGTTGCTCGTCACGCCCGACCAGCAGGACGCGTACGGCGTCGTCACGCTCGACGGCAAGACCGGCATCCACGTCTTCGATCCGGCGTCGCAGTGGGGCAAGCTCGCGTTGTCCGTGCAGAAGGCGTTTCCCGGCCAGGTCGCCGTGTTCGGCACGTTCGCCAACGACGGCAAGGCGGGCTTGCTGCACGTTTTCAGCGACCGCAATCCCGGCGACTTCTACCTCTTCGACACCGAGAAGAAGAACGCCGATTACCTCGGCAGCGCGCAAAAGTGGATCGAGCCCGAGCGCATGGCGGCGATGCAGCCGATCAAGTTCAAGTCGCGCGACGGTCTCGAAATCAACGGTTATTTGACGTTGCCGCCGGGCGGCAGTGGCAAGAACCTGCCGCTCGTCGTCAACCCGCACGGTGGCCCGCACGGCATCCGCGACTATTGGGGCTTTAATTGGGAGACGCAGTTGCTCGCAAGCCGCGGTTACGCGGTCATGCAGGTCAACTTCCGCGGTTCCGGCGGCTACGGCGACGATTTCCTACGCGCCGGCTACAAGCAGTGGGGCCTGCGCATGCAGGACGACATCACCGACGCGACGAAGTGGGCCGTGCAGCAGGGCTACGCCGATCCGAAACGCCTGAGCATCTACGGCGCGAGCTACGGCGGTTACGCCGCGCTCGAAGGCGTGATCCGCGAGCCGGACTTGTACCGCTGCGCGATCGGCTACGTCGGCGTCTACGACCTCGGCCTCATGTACAAGTACGGCGACATCCCCGGCAGCCTCTACGGCAAGCGCTTTCTGGAAATGGTGCTCGGCACCGACAACGCCGACATGCGCGCCCGCTCGCCCGCGTGGAACGTCGACAAGATCAAGGCGCCGCTCATGCTCGTCGCCGGCGGGCGCGACCAGCGCGTTCCGGTCGCGCAAGCCGACGCGCTGCGCGACGCGCTCGACAAGCGCAAGGTCAGCTACGAGTGGCTGCTCAAGGACAAGGAAGGTCACGGCTTCTACCGGACCGACAACAAGGTCGAGCTGTACACGAAGATGCTCGCGTTCCTTGACGCGCACACGGGCGCAAGCACCGGGCATTGAGATCGCCTGTCCCGGCGCGAACCTGCGCCGGGACATCGACTTTCCGCGTGTCAGGATTGCCGCAGGCCGGTGGTCGCAGTGCTGCGGGAGACGACGATGAATCGTTCGACGCTCGGAAGGATCGTGTTCGCGTTGCAGCTGGTCGCCGTTTCCGGCATCGCCTGCGCACAGCAGAAGTCGGCAAGCACGTCCAAGCCGAGTTCGGCGACGATGTGGCCGAGCCGCGCATGAACGTCGAACTCCAGCGCGTGGCGGACAACGTCACCGGCAGTCACCTCGGCAATGTCGGGGCACTCTCTGTCTCGAAGTCGTTCGACGAATTCAAGGAGGACTCGAACCACAACGTCATCGGCTATTGGGGATCGGAGACCGACGGCGCCGCCTTCCCGCGCGCATGCGTGCGGGCCTGCCCCCCGCCGGATGTGTGACGGCATCGCCGCACCGCAGCAGCCCGCGGCATTGGCCGATGGTTCGGGCAGGCCTTACCATCGGCGTTTTCACGCAAGGGGTTGCCCATGAAGTCGATTCTCGCCGCGGCGCTCGGCGTCGCGCTGTCCGGGGCCGCGCAGGCGGCGCCGCATCCGTTCGACGTGCACGACCTGGTCATGATGGAGCGCGTCAGCGATCCGCAGTTGTCGCCCGACGGCAAGACGGTCGCGTTCTCCGTGCGCCAGACCGACTACGACGCGAACAAGGGCAGGAACGGCATCTGGACGGTGCCCGTCGCCGGCGGCGAGCCGCAACGCGTCACCGACAAGGCGCTCAACGCGAGCGGCGCGCGCTGGTCGCATGACGGCGCGAACCTGTACTTCCTCGCGCCGAAGGACGGCACGAACCAGCTGTGGCGCATCGGCGCGAAAGGCGGCGACGCGGTGCAAGCGAGCGCGCTGCCGCTCGACGTCGGCAGCTACAAGCTCTCCCCCGACGGCAAGCATGTGCTCGTTTCGGTCGACGTTTTCCCCGACTGCGCCAGCGACGCCGACGTGCTCGCCTGCACCAAGAAGCAGCTCGACGCACGCAAGGCCGACAAGGCCAGCGGCACCGTCTACGATTCGATCTTCGTGCGCCATTGGGACACCTGGGCCGACGGCCGCCGCTCGCAGTTGTTCATCACAGACTTCGGCGCGGACGGCAAGGTCGGTGCGCTGAAATTGCTGACCCGAGGCATCGACGGCGACGTGCCGTCCAAGCCGTTCGGCGACGACAGCGAATACGCGTTCTCGCCCGACGGCGCGACGGTCTACTTCGATGCGCGCATCGCCGGCAAGAGCGAGCCGTGGTCGACGAACTTCGACATCTACGCCGTGCCGGCCGACGCTTCCGCCGCGCCGAAAAACCTCACTGCCGACAACAAGGCCTGGGACGGCTATCCCGTGCCGTCCGCCGACGGCAAGCGCCTGTACTACCTCGCGATGAAGCGCGCCGGTTTCGAAGCCGACCGCTTCGGCATCCATGAAATCGATCTCGCCAGCGGCAAACAGCGCGAGGTCGATCCGAACTGGGATCGCTCCGCGGGCGGCCTGCAGGAATCGGCCGACGGCAAATCGCTGTACGCGACGAGCGACGACTGGGGCGACCACGCGCTGTTTTCGATCGACGTCGCCAGCGGCAAGGCGAGCAAGCTCGTCGCCGACGGCAGCGTCGGCGGCTTCTCGGTCGGCAAGAGCAGCCTCGTCGTCGCGCGCGACGACCTCAAGCGTCCGGCCGACCTGTATCGCGCCGACGCAAACGGCAAGGGCCTCAAGCAGATCACGCACTTCAACGCGGCCGCACTCAAGGACATCCATGTCGGCGAGCCGCAGTTCTTCACCTTCAAGGGCTATGGCGGCGACACCGTGCAGGGTTACGTCGTGCAGCCGGTCGGCTACAAGAAAGGCGAGAAATATCCGGTCGCGTTCATCGTGCACGGCGGCCCGCAGGGCGCGATGACCAATGACTTTCACTATCGCTGGAATCCGCAGACGTATGCCGGACAAGGCTTCGCCGTCGTCACTATCAACTTCCACGGTTCGACCGGCTACGGCCAGGCCTTCACCGACAAGATTTCCGGCAACTGGGGCAGCGCGCCGCTCGATGACCTCAAGGCCGGCTGGGCGGCGGCGCTCGAGAAATATCCGTTCCTCGACGGCAATCGCGCCTGCGCGCTCGGCGCGAGCTACGGCGGATTCATGATGTACTGGATGGCCGGCAACTGGAACGATCCGTGGAAGTGCATCGTCGCCCACGACGGCGTGTTCGACTCGCGCATGATGAGCTACTCGACCGAGGAACTCTGGTTCGACGAGTGGGAGCATGGCGGCAAGACGCAGTACGAAGCGCCGGAAATCTACGAGCAATACAACCCGGTCAATCACGTCAAGGATTGGCGCGTGCCGATGCTCGTCGTGCACAGCGACCTCGACTATCGCATCCCGCTCGAACAAGGTCTCGCCGCGTTCACGGCGCTGCAGCGCCGCGGCATTCCGAGCGAATTCCTGCGCTTTCCCGACGAAAACCACTGGGTCGTCAAGCCGCACAACAGCGTGCAGTGGCATGACACGGTCAATGCGTGGCTGAAGAAGTGGACGGCCAAGGACGCCAAGTGAGATCGCCCGTGCCCGCGCTTGCGTTGCTGCTCGCACTCGCGGGCGCGGCGCAGGCGCGCGCGGACAGCGCAAAGCCCGAGATCGTCGAACTGCGCCAGAGCGATGCCGCGTTGCGCGCGACCTACGAGGCCAAGCACGTGCAGCGTTCGCTGCCGCGCCTGCTTCTGCTCGACGGCGCGGGTCGCCCGCTGCTTGTCGAAACCGGCATGCGCGGCGGTGTCGGCCACCGTCTCGCCGACGCGCTCGAGCGCGACAAGCCTTTGCCCGCGCCGCTCACGCTCGACGCGGTACTCGCCGAAACCGTCGACGCGAACGGCAAGCCGGTCGCCGTCGCCGATTTGCCCAAGGCGGATGGCTACGTCGTCGACTACTGGGCGACGTGGTGCGAGCCATGCCGGGAACTCGGCCGCGACATCGAACGTCAGCTTGCGCGTTGGGACAAGCATGTCGTGTGGATCAAGATCGAATCCGATCCGGAAAAACTGCCGGAAAACCGCAAATAAGAGCAACCAGCCAATCCGCCGCGGCGGCATCCGCGTCCAAGCAGAAGGGAAGGGAGATGCACAAATCCATGCTCGTCGCCGCCGCGTCGGTCGCGGCGGTATTCACGTTCGCCACGCCTGCGCGCGCGACGAATTTTCCGGTCAGCGGAACGATCACCGTCAACGGCAACGCGAGTAATTTGCCGTCGCCCCCTGATGACGTGAAGTTCGGAGACTCGACCTACGACCCGGCCACCGGCACGTTGTCGGCGGGCAAGTTCACGTTCCCGCCGTCGAGCGTGACGTTTCCCGTCAGCGGGCTCGGCAACGTCACGGTGAACTATCAGTTGACGCAGACCAACACGTCCACCGCGCTTGTCGCGGGCGACGGAACCGCGGCGATGACGCAAGTCGTCATGCAACTGGAGGTCGTCTCGACTTTGCCGCCGCTTCCCGTGATGCCCTGCCGATTCGGGCCGATCAACCTCGATCTCGCCGGGTCGGCGTCGAGCGCCGGTCTCGATCTCGAAGACCGCTCATTCACCGTGCCGCCGACGACGGATTTCTGCGGCGGTTTCGCCAGCCAGATCAATCCGCAGCTCGCCGGCAACGACAACGGCATCGCGCCGCATCTCGACGGCGATTTCACGCCGCCCGCCAACGCCGGCGACAAGATCTTCATCAACGGCTTCGATCCCTGACCTGGGCGGCGGGGCGGAAAGCCCTGCGCATCGCCGCCTTGCTTCAACGTACCGCATGGCGCTCAGCCAGCTCGCCGACCACGTCGCTGAGCGAAAGCCCCGCGCCGCGCAGCAGCACAAGCAGATGGAAGACGAGATCGGCCGCCTCGCCGCGCAGACCGTCGATGTCGCCGGTCGCCGCGGCGAGCGCGGTTTCGACGCCTTCCTCGCCGACCTTCTGCGCGCGTCGCGACGGCGTGCCTGCGAGCAGTTTGGCGACGTAGCTCGACGCCGGATCGGCGGTCGCGCGCGCGGCAATCAATGCTTCGAGTTCGTTGAGCCAGGGGTGCGCGGGTGCGGCGCCGTCGAAACAGCTCGGCGTGCCGCGATGGCAGGTCGGGCCGCGCGGAACCACCTGCGCGAGCAGCGTGTCGTTGTCGCAGTCGGCGGCGATCGAGACGAGTTCGAGCACGTGGCCCGAGGTTTCGCCTTTCTTCCACAAACGCTGTTTCGACCGCGACCAGAAATGCAGCTCGCGCGTTCGCAGGGTGTGTTCGAGCGCGTCGCGGTTCACGTAGCCGAGCATGAGGACACGGCCATCGTGCGCGTGCTGCGCGATGAGCGGCAGCAGGCCGTCGCCCTTGCTCCAGTCGAGCGTGTCGATCAACGCGCTCATGGCCGCACCACGATGCCGGCTGCGGCGAGTTCGCGCTTGAGGTCGCCGATGCGGATTTCGCCGCTGTGGAACACGCTCGCGGCGAGCGCGGCGTCCGCGCCGCTGCGCGCGAACACGTCGACGAAATGCTCGACCTTTCCGGCGCCGCCGGAAGCGACCAGCGGCAACGTCGTCGCCGCGCGCACGGCCGCGAGTTGCGCGTGCGCGTAGCCGCCGCGCACGCCGTCGTGGCGGATCGCGTTGAGCACGATCTCGCCCGCGCCGCGCGCTTCGACTTCGCGAACCCAGCCGAGCAAGTCGCGGCCCGCGTCGTGCGCCGCGTCGGGCTTGCCGCTGTTGGCGACGACGCGCCACGCGCCTTCGTCGTCCGCCTGCGCATCGACGTCGATGCCGACGACGACGCACTGGCTGCCGAAGCGCGCGGCAAGTTCGTCGACGAGGCCGGGCCGCGCCAGTGCGGGCGAATTCACCGACACCTTGTCCGCGCCCGCGGCAAGGATCGCTTCGGCGTCGGCGACGCTGCGGATGCCGCCGGCGACGCAGAACGGAATGTCGAGTTCGCGCGCGACGCGTTCGACCCATGCGACGTCGACGCGACGATTTTCAGGGCTTGCGGTGATGTCGTAGAACACGAGTTCGTCCGCGCCTTCGGCCGCATAGCGCCGCGCGAGCTCGACGATGTCGCCGACGACGCGATGGTCGCGGAAACGCACGCCCTTGACGACGACGCCGTCGGCGACGTCCAGGCACGGAATCAGGCGGCGCGCGAGCATGCGGCAAGCTCCGAGAGGGTCAGTGTGCCTTCGAGCAAGGCGGTGCCCGCGACGCAGCCCGCGACGCCGGTTTGCGCGAGCGCGTCCACGTCCGCGCGATCGCGCACGCCGCCCGAGGCGATCCAGCCGATCGACGGCCAGCGCGCAGCGAGGATGCGATACAGCGAGAGATTCGGTCCCGCGCGCATGCCGTCGTGCGCGATGTCGGTGGACAGCGCGTGGCGCAATCCCGCCGCGAGCAGGCGTTCGACGAGTGTCGCGAAATCGGTGTCGCTCGATGCTTGCCATGCATCGAGTGCGGGGCGCCAGCGGCCGTCTTCTCCAAGATGCAAATCGAGCGCGACGCAGATGCGTTCGGTACCGAAGCGCGCGATCCACGCGCCGACCGTGTCCGGTTCGCGTACGGCGACGCTGCCGACGACGACGCGGCTCGCGCCCGCGTCGAGCAGGCGCTGCACGTCGCTTTCGCTGCGCACGCCGCCGCCGGTTTGCAGATTCGGCACGCTGCGCGCGAGCCGTTCGACGAGGGCGAGTTGCTGCGGCGAACGCGCGCGTGCGCCGTCGAGATCGACGACATGCAGCCATTGCGCGCCGGCTTGCGCATACGCGCTTGCGAGCGAGAGCGGATCGGCGGCGAACGCGCGCGCCTGCGCGAAATCGCCTTGACGCAGGCGCACGACGCGACCGTCGCGGAGGTCGCTGGCGGGGACGACGATCATGCGAGTGCGAAGAAGTTGGTGAGTACGCGGCGGCCGGCCGCGGCGGATTTCTCGGGATGGAATTGCATGCCGAACACGTTGTCGCGCGCGACGGCCGCGGCGAAAGGACCGCCATGGTCGCTGGTCGCGATCGCCGCGTCGTTCGCGGGCGCGGCATAGCCGTGCACGAAATAGAACCAC